>JAZNNV010000114.1:0-2545 GCA_045580465.1 Faecousia sp. | reverse complement strand
GGTGTTCAGAAAAGTGATTTCCTGAAAGCCTTCGGCGCGCACATTTTCTTCGATGATCAGGCGGTACACACCGATCCTGCATCCCGGCTTGTGCCTGCGGCGAGAGTTCCCTACAAGACAGAATGAAAAAATCTCCGGCTCAGCCGGAGATTTTTATATGATTCAGTCGCTGATCATGGCTTCTGCCTTCAGTCCGGCAGCGGTCTGGGTAAAGACCACAGAAAGACTGCTTTCGGATTCGACAGTACCCGTGATGTCGTGGGTTTCAACAATGTAGGTGACCTTGCAGATGTATTTGCCGTTACCGACAGCAACATACTGGTTGATGTCGATGGACTTGATCGTGACAAAGCGGTCTGTGACCCAACTCAGACCCCGGGCAGCATCCCGCAGGCGTTTCTCGAGAGCGCCCCCGGGAACGGTATGAGCGCAGGCGCGCTCCAAATTGCCGTGGAGGTCATTGTTGGTCTGGGATGTAAAATGGATATAGCCGGAAATGAATTTGTCCGCAATGGTATCCAAAGCGACTTTTTCATCGTCGGTGCAGTTGTTTAGAAGAACGGATTGTTCCGCCTGGGGATCGATCGGATTGCCTGCGGCATCTGTGATCTCAGTGGTGACAGGACCAAGGTGGCGTCCCACGGTATAGGTAGTCATGGTGGGGAGGTCATACTCGTCGTAGAAGTCTTCCAGAGAGCTGTAGTGGATGCCGGACTCGGTAATATGCTGCTCTGTGAGTGCCTTGCCGTTAACAGTGACAAGGGCATCATGAGGCACGGTGACAGAGAAGCCATCCTCCAGCAGGAAGGACAGATCAAAGCTTTCTCCTGTGACGATCCAGGAGTAGAAGCCCTGATTTTCTTCGGGAGCAGGCTCGATTTGGAAAGTACCGATGGTCTGCTTGCCGCTGCGGAGGGTATATACGATTTTCGTATCCGTGGACTCATTCACGCGTTTATAAAAGGTGATCGGCTCAGTCAGAGCACTCTTCATAACAGCAAGCGCTTCCGCTTCCGTCTGGATGGAGGTGTCGATTTGTGTCAGCACGGCAGACGCTTTTTGACAGATGTAATCCGGGGTCAGGGTCTGTAAGTAGGCGTCGGTTGTATTGTAGGGCAGGGATTGCTCGTAGGATTGCAGGTAGCCGTGGAGATAGTGAAGTCCCAATGCCATTGCAATCAGGATTACCACGGCATAGATCCCCATGAACCATGGGAAGATGCGCTTCTTTTGCGCTTTCTCTTTTACATCAGCCATTGTTTGTGTCCTCACTCTTCAGCACCAGAAATGCGGTCGGAACGGGCCTGATTCCGACGACGGAGGCGCAGTTGTTGATATATCCGCCCTGATACCACATCATGGAAGACGAGCCGCCGTCCAGATTGCAGGCATTGACAGCGCCGTAGGACATGAAAATTTCCACCATATCCTGATAAGTAGCACCCAGACTGGAAACCCGCCGACCTTCGATGACCAGCATCAAAACCGCGCCGTCAGAGCGCTGTCCGATGCCGGTACGGGGGTTGATGCCGCTGAAGACCTGCTCACGGGGAACGCCGTTGGAGATCAGCACAGGTCCGAAGCAGACACCGGACTGGATGTTCTTGTCGCGGATCTGATCAGGCGTGAACATGCCCACGTGCATGATGTGGTTGCTGTCAAAGCCAACAAAGCCTTCTTGAACGCCGTTTTCGGGGTAGTAAATATGACCATTATT
Organism: Faecousia sp.; assembly: GCA_045580465.1. Classification (GTDB taxonomy): domain Bacteria; phylum Bacillota; class Clostridia; order Oscillospirales; family Oscillospiraceae; genus Faecousia. The sequence goes on along the minus strand of JAZNNV010000114.1, from coordinate 828 downwards.
GACAACCAAGGTGTCGGGAATGCTGCCGTTGCCTTCTCCGTTGGGATCATCGAAGCCGCCGGCATTGATGCCTGCAACGGCATCAAATTCCTCTACCATTTCGGCAACGGTATAGCCGCGGATGCCGAAATCCTCCGGCTTGCTTGCCATGATCACCCGGGAAGGATCGAGGACGACCATCATATAGCCTACAAAGCCCTCGCCCTTGACGGGGTCGACGATGATGCCGTCACCGTCCTCGTCTACAAGACCCCACGCATCCTTAAAAGGCTCGTCGGTGTCATCGGGTTCGGTGGGTTGGGGAATGACGATCAGGGAAGGGTCGGTGTCTTCAATTTCAACGTCCTTGCCTTGGGAAAGGATCGCATCGATCTCCGCTTCCGTCAAAAACCAGTCGGCAAGAAAGCCCATGGCACTGGTTTCCCGCACAGAGCGGACAAACAGATCCCGCATGGTAGGGGAGGGACCTTTGGCAACAGTATAAAGGACACCGTAAAGACCGAGAACGATCAACAGCAGGTTCATGGCGAGGAAAAGAAGAACCTTTCCGATGATGCGCATAATTGGTTTTGCGGTGCGTGCTTCGCGTCTGTTCATTTAATAACCTCCAGACGATACAGGTAATTTGGTTTATTATACTTCTTATCGCGGAAAAAAGCAAGAACGAAAGAAAAATGCCGAAATTTGGCAGTTTCGTGGCTCATACAAGAAAAAGGTATTGACAAAAAATGCATGAGCGGTTATAATACTCAAGCGCTTGCGAGAGTGTTGGAATGGTAGACAAGCACGTTTGAGGTGCGTGTGGTTACGCCGTGTGGGTTCGAGTCC
>JAZNNV010000113.1:0-8204 GCA_045580465.1 Faecousia sp. | reverse complement strand
GCCGATGCGGCAGGCAGAATGGGGATCTAAATACGTACCGAATGCACCGGCAAGGCAGACCTTTTTGATCTGCTGCAGTGTGATGTCCAGATGCGCCGCCATCAGCTGAATGCCGGCAGCAATCGCACCCTTTGCCTGCTGCAGCTGCCGGATGTCCTCTTGGGTCAGTAAAATGCCTTCTGTCAGCGCAAGTGTGTGATCATCGTTCAAAATGCGACCCCGTTCGTTGATCAGCCCGCCTTCCAAGGCAACAGAAACCGCATCCAAAAGTCCTGAGCCGCAGATGCCGACAGCGGGAACTTCTCCAATGACGTGGCAGTTGAAATCGCGACTGACGCGGTCAATTGCTCCGGCGGCTGCCTGCATGCCGAAACGGATGCCCACGCCCTCCAGTGCAGGACCGGCGGCGGTGGCGCAGGCGACCAGGCGATCCTTGTTTCCAAGTACCATTTCGCCGTTTGTGCCGATGTCGATCAGCAATGTGATTTCTTCTGACTTGTCCATGCCTGTCGCGTTGATGCAGGAGACGGTATCCGCGCCGATGTAGCCGGAAATATCCGGGACGGTCAAAAGGGTTGCACCTTCCCAAGGGGCAAGGAAGCTTCCGGCATCCGAAGTTGCTGCTTTTTCCAGGACGGGGGAAAAGGGCGGCGTTGCCAGATTGTCCACCGGCAGTCCGAGAAACAGCTGCTGCATGGTGGGATTGCCGACCACACAGACGGTATCGATCTGCGTTTTCTGATTCTCACTTAAAAGTGTAAGTGTCAATTCTTCAAGGCATGCCCGGATCGATGCGGTCAGTGCTTCGCTGCCTTCCTTCAGGGCAAAGTTGATCCTGCTGACCACATCTGCACCAAATGCAGACTGGGGATTTTTACAGCTTGCGGTGGACAGAACTTGTCCGTTTTCCATCAAATAGGCAGCCACAGTCGTTGTGCCGATGTCCACGGCAAGGCATAACCCGTGTTCTGCTGGCAGATGTACATCAATGCCAACCGTAAGGACCACATTGGAGGTGCCTTGGGGCAGGATGACGGTCATATCCCGGTCCACAACTGTCTTGCATGCCAGCGCTTTAACACCGTCGACCAGAACAGTACACTTGCCGCATCTGCCGCGACCGCCGCAGGGAGCAGCAATATTATAGCCTGCGCAGCGCAGCGCGTCCAGAACGGTCTGACCGGCTTGAACGTCGATGTTCTGTTTGTGGGGCAGTATAGTCATCCGATGCCACATAAGTATATTCACTCCTTTTAGACCATTATATCGCATAATCCGTTCGGATGCAATATCCATACAACTGCTTACAGCCGCGTTGCAATTGACATTTCAGTGTGATATAATAAGAAAAAATATCAGGAGGAAACAGCATGATCGAAGCAATCGCAAAGCGCAAATCCATCCGTTCCTTTCAGGAACGCAAGGTAGAGCCGGAGAAGGTCGAGAGCCTGCTTCGTGCCGCCATGCGCGCACCCAGCGCCATGAATGGTCAGCCGTGGGAGTTTATTGTTGTGGATGAGCCGGAGCTGGTCAGAAAGCTCAAGGGCTTCAGCCCCTTTGCAGGACCACTGAAAAGCGCGCCCCTTGCTATCGTCGTGCTGGAACGGGAGCAGTTAAGACGCAAGATCGTGGGTCTTGATAAAATGAGCAAGCACGATCTGGGCGCCTGTACCCAGAATATTTTACTGCAGGCTGTGGAAGAGGGCTTGGGCGCTGTTTGGATGGGCGTGCTGGAGGACGACAGAATGCAGCAAAAGCTGCGTTCCATCCTGAATTATCCTCAAAAGCTGTCTGCTTTTTCTGTGATCGCCATCGGCTATCCTGCTGAGGGTGTGGATATGAGCGTTCAGGATCGTTTTGAGCCGGAGCGCATCCACTACAACGGGTATTGAGAATGGATAATTACGATCTGCAGGTGGATATTGCCAAGGGGATCTTCCTTGAATATGATCAGCAGTTGCTGATCAGGAAATTTTCCTTGGAAGCGGATGAAAAATGGATCTATTTGACCTATCTGAACACTCCGTGCCGTATCAATAGGAAAACCGGCGGGGTGGAGGCGTATCTTGATCACGTCTGGTCTGAATGCCGTAATTACGGCACGGTGATGACGATCTACGATCTTCTTTGCTACCACAAGGGCGTTTCCGCACCGCAGCTCTCAGGGCAGTGGTGTACGGTTGGAACATTTGTTGTGACCGGCGTGACAAATACCGAAGGCTTTACGAAAAAATACGCGAAGTATTTTGATGATCGGCAGGGATCGTTGAAACGTTCCTGCGAAATGTTAGGTGGCGTTTTCCAATCGCCAATGGCGGGTGCAGATCTGACCTGCCGTATCCCGGTAACGCCGTTTTTCCCGGTGTTGCTTCAATTCTGGGAGGGGGATGAGGAATTCCCGCCAAGACTGCTGCTCCATTGGGATAGAAATGCAGACCAATTTCTCCACATTGAGACCACTTTTTATCTGCAGGGCGACCTGCTGGAACGACTGAAAAAGATTGAGGAAATCCAATGAATGTGTTGATTACCGGCGCGGCTTCCGGCATTGGACGTGCCACGGCAGACTATTTTATCCGGCGCGGTCACTGTGTATTTGGAATCGATATTGCACCGATGGAGGCGCAATCCAATTTCTGTACCTTTGCCGCCGATATATCGGATGAGACATCGCTGCTTCGCATCCGGGATGAACTGAAGGATATCAGATTCCATGCCATCGTGAATATTGCCGGCATCCATAAAATGGCATCGCTTGTGGAGAGCGACTTTGCATCCATGAAAAAGCTGATCGACATCAACCTCTGCGGTACGATGCTGGTCAACCGCGTGTTCCATTCGCTGCTGCAGCCTGACGGACGTATCCTGATTGTGACCAGCGAGGTAGCAACCCTTGACCCTATGCCCTTCAACGGGCTATATAATGTCAGCAAGACAGCGCTGGATACCTATGCTCAGGCACTGCGACAGGAGCTGAACCTGATCGGACAAAAGGTCATCACCATCCGACCCGGTGCAGTGGAAACACCGCTGAGCGACGGCTCAGTCAAGGGAACGGCAGACCTAGCAGCTTCGACGGTGCTGTATTGCAAGCAAGCGAACCGCTTTTCGGGCATTGCGGCAAAGCTTATGGGAAAACCCATTGCGCCGGAAACCCTCGGGAAGCTTCTTTATAAGGCAGCCACGGTAAAATATCCAAAGCTGTGTTACCATAAAAACCGCCATCCGGGCTTGGTGCTGCTGAATGTCCTGCCGAAACGCTGGCAGTGTGGCATCATTAAGCTGTTGTTGGGTGGCATACATTCAAAACGATAATCAGGAACTGTTGAAAGCGGGCATTTTTGATGAAAGATAACAAAAAAGAGCTGTTTGAGTCCATGCCGGTGGGTAAGGCGCTACTGACCATGGCGATCCCTACCATCGTCAGCCAGCTGATCACCATGATCTATAACCTTGCCGATACCATGTTTATCGGTATGACCAACGATCCTTATAAGGTCGCGGCGGCAAGTGCGGTCGGCACGCTGTACTTTGTGCTTAATTCGCTGTCAAACCTCTTCGGTGTGGGTGGCGGTAGCCTTGTATCCCGATTGCTCGGTCAAAAGCAGGAGGAAAATGCAAAACGGGTCAGCGTGTTCAGCTTCTATGGCTCGTTTGCGGTAGCGGCTGTCTATGCAACGGTCTGTGCGATTTTTACAGAGCCGATCGCCCGTCTGTTGGGCGCGTCGGATAACACCGTCGGCTATGCCACCAGCTATCTGTTCTGGGTGGTCGTCATAGGTGCAATCCCCGCAACGCTCAGCATGACGATGTCCCATTTGCTCCGAAGCGCCGGATACTCCAAAGAAGCGGGTGCCGGTCTTGCCATCGGCGGCATCTCAAACATCCTGCTCGACCCGCTGTTTATGTTTGTACTGCTTCCGCGGGGGAACGAAGTGACCGGCGCGGCAATTGCGACGCTGCTTTCCAATGTGATCACGCTGATCTATTTTCTCATTACGTACTATCGTTTGCAGGGAAAAACTGTGCTGTCCCTCCATCCCAAATTCATTCGTTTGCAAAAGCGCCTGATCGGCGAGATATTCTCTACGGGTCTTCCGTCCTCGCTGACCTCCTTGCTTGCCAATGTGGCAGCGATCCTGAAGCACAACCTGACCTCCGGCTATGGCGATATTGAACTTGCGGCTTACGGCATTGTGATCAAGATCGATATGCTGCCGCTGAATGTGGGCATGGGCTTGTGTCAGGGCATGATGCCGCTGGTTGCATACAACTATGCCGCCAAAAATTATGAACGGATGCGCAAGATCACAAAGACAGCCCAGATTTCCGCCATGACCATGGCTGCGATTTGTATTGTGCTGTTTGAGATCTTTGCGCCCCAGATCATCTGGCTGTTTATCCGGGATGATGCAACCATTGCATACGGTCAGGTGTTCCTTCGGATTGCCTGCCTTGCAACGCCCTTTATGATCTCGAATTTCCAGAAAATCTACTCACTGCAGGCGATGGGAAAGGGAAAGGAGTCTCTGATCCTCGGCGTTTGCCGGCAGGGCTTGTTCGCCATTCCGACCATCCTGATTTTGAATCATTTTGTCGGCCTGTACGGCATCCTTGCCGCGCAGGTGGTCTCGGATGGATGTACGTTCATCCTGTCCACACTGATTTATCGCAGCGTTTACAACAAACTGCAGCAGGAGATCAAAGCATAAGTTTGTATTTCTCAGGAGTATTATTTTGCCGGGAAAAAGGAGATATGGCACGCGATATAAAGCAAAAAGCCGAGAGAGCAGAAGCTCTTTCGGCTTTTTGGTCCAAGTGGCGAGACTCGAACTCGCGGCATCCTGCTCCCAAAGCAGGCGCGCTACCAACTGCGCTACACCTGGATAGATGTATGAAATTATAGAATGATCAGGTCGTTGCAAGTGCGCTTCCTGTTGCGGTGCCCGGCATCTATCTCGGCGACGGAGCGCCTTCGCTATCTGCCGACCGCTGCCACTCACTCGACTCGCTTTATCTGCCACAGGCAGCGCTCGTCTCGTTCCCCAACTGCACTACACCTGGGTCGTTCCTGCGTATTATACACGATGTATTATCAAAAAGCAACCGAAATTTGCGAAAAGAAAATGCCGCAGAGAGCTGCGGCATTTTCAGTTTCAACAGAATCAGTATGCGATGCCCCAGTAGACCATCTTATCTGCTTTCTTACCACAGCAGACGCAGGTATCACCCAAATGCTCCTGCGCAAAGGGGATGCAGCGGGAGGACATGCCGGCCTTTTCCTTCATTGCCAGCTCGCATTCCAGATCGCCGCACCACATGGTCTTGATGTAGCCGCCGTTGGCATCCTGAAGAGCCTTGGCTTCCTCGATGGAATGCGCCTCGTAGATATGCTCGTCCAGATTGCGCTTTGCCTTCTCGAACATCTGCTGCTGCACGATTTCCAGCTGCTCGGCAACGGCTGCTTCCAGATTTTCCAGCTTGGTGACGACCTTCTCCCGGTCGGTGCGGCGGACGATGACACATTCGCCGTTTTCAAGATCACGGGGACCGCATTCCACGCGGACGGGAACACCCTTCATTTCGTACTCCGCGCACTTCCAGCCGATGGAGTTGTCAGAGTCGTCCATCTTAACACGCAGACCTGCCGCGATCAGACGGCTCTTCAGCCCGGCAGCGGCACCCAGAACACCGGGCTTAGGCTGCCCCACGGGCAGGATGACCACCTGAACGGGGGCGACCTTGGGGGGCAGCACCAAACCGTTGTTATCGCCGTGGGTCATGATGATGCCGCCGATCAGACGGGTGGAGACACCCCAAGAGGTCTCGTGGGGATTGGTCTTCTGATTGTTCTTGTCGGTGAACTCAATGTCAAATGCCTTGGCAAAGCCGTCGCCGAAGTAGTGGGAAGTGCCAGCCTGCAGCGCCTTGCGATCGTGCATCATGCACTCGATGGTGTAGGTGGCTTCCGCACCATTGAACTTTTCCTTGTCCGTCTTGCGACCGCGGGTAACGGGCATTGCAAGGACGTTCTCACAGAAGTCTGCGTAGACATTCAGCATGGTCTCGGTGAATGCCTGCGCCTCCTCGGCGGTGGCGTGGATGGTGTGACCCTCCTGCCACAAAAACTCTCTGTGACGCAGGAAGGGGCGGGAGGTCTTCTCCCAGCGCAGAACGCTGCACCACTGGTTGTACTTCATGGGCAGATCTCTGTGGGACTGCAGAACATGTGCGAAATGCTCACAGAACAGCGTTTCGGAGGTGGGGCGGATGGCATAGCGCTCTTCCAGCTGATCCCCGCCGCCGTGGGTGACCCCTGCGCATTCGGGGGCGAAGCCCTCCACGTGATCCTTTTCCTTCTGCAGAAGGCTTTCAGGGATCAGCAGGGGCATATACACGTTCTCAACGCCCTGCGCCTTGAACATCTTGTCCATGATGGACTGGATATTCTCCCAGATGGCATAGCCGTAGGGACGGTAAATGAAAACACCCTTGATGGAGGAGTAGTCGATCAGCTGTGCCTTGGTACAGACATCTGTAAACCATTGGGCAAAGTCGACCTCCATGTCTGTGATCTGCTCGACTTTCTTGTCTTTTGCCATAATATTTCATCCTCTCGGTTTGCATACTCAGATACATTATATTATAGCACCATTGTCAAGACTTGCATAGTATGACTCACAGTTCTTTTTAGGAGGATGTCATGAAGAAGATTACGCTCTTACTGGAACCGTCTTTGGTTCTTTTTTATACACGGGTTGCTGACAGGGTAGGCATTTCCTTGGAGCAGGTACTCTCTGATGCCCTTTTTAAGCTGGCAGGGGAGTTGAGTCTTGAGGCACTGCAACAGAATAATTGCGAAAAATGATTGTATTTTTCGGCGGAATTTGTTATACTGAAGTTTGAAAATATACTACGGAGGTATTTCCATGAAATCCATCCGCGATATCTATAAAATCGGCAAAGGTCCGTCCTCATCCCACACCATGGGACCTGAACGGGCGGCAAAGCTCTTTCGGGAGCGCTATCCGGAGGCGGACAGCTTTCGGGTGATCCTTTACGGCTCTCTCAGCAAGACCGGCGTCGGTCACGGCACCGACCGGGTCGTGCGGGAGGTGCTGTCTCCGTTACCCACGGAGATCATTTTCTCTCAGGAGGAAATTGAGAACAGCCACCCCAATACCCTTGATTTCATCGCACTAAAGAGCGGCAACGAGATCGGCTCACTTCGTGTCGAATCCATCGGTGGCGGCGATATTCGCTATGCCGGTCAGCAGAATGAAAAGAGCGAAGAGGTCTACATCGAGCATTCCTTTGCGGAGATCGCCGATTTCTGCAAGTGGCGCTATATCCACAAGCTGAGCGAGTATGTGGAGCTGAACGAGGGTCATGAGATCTGGGACTTCCTGATGGAGGTCTGGCAGGTCATGAAGCAGTCCATTGAGGACGGTCTGAAGGCGGATGGCATCCTGCCCGGCGGTCTGAATGTTCAGCGAAAGGCAAAGTTCCTCATGGAGCAAAGATCTGATACCAACGAGCCGGGGCTGCTGGAATTCCAGCGCATTGCTGCCTATGCTTATGCTGTAGCAGAGCAGAACGCGGATAACGGCACCATCGTTACCGCGCCCATCTGTGGCGCTTGCGGCGTGCTGCCTGCGGTACTGAAGTACGCGCAGGATACCAAGGGCTATACGGATGAGCAGATCTGCCGCGGTCTGGCGACTGCCGGTATCATCGGCAACCTGACCAAGCGCAACGCGTCTATTTCCGGCGCGGAAGCTGGCTGTCAGGCAGAGATCGGCACAGCTTGCTCCATGGCGGCTGCAGCTTTGGCGGAGCTTTACGGACAGGACCTGGATCAGGTGGAGTACGCGGCAGAGGTGGCGATGGAGCATCATTTGGGTCTGACCTGTGATCCCATCTGCGGTCTGGTGCAGATTCCCTGTATCGAGCGCAATGCGGTTGCGGCGATGCGCGCCATGAATGCCTGCAATTTGAGTTATTTCCTCACCGGCTCCCGTAATATCAGCTATGACATGGTCTGCCGTGCCATGCACGAAACGGGCATCAACCTGAATACCCGCTTCCGGGAAACCAGCGAAGGTGGTTTGGCAAGACTCTCCAACCGAAAGAAGAAATAAACAAAATCCCCGCCATCGGCGGCGATTTTGCCGCGTTACAGTGTACTGCTGTGACACGGGGAT
>JAZNNV010000112.1:0-21617 GCA_045580465.1 Faecousia sp. | reverse complement strand
GGCTGTGGTGCCGCAGGCGACCTGCCATGCCAGCAGATCGTGGGTGTCCGCGCCGCCGCCGATGAGGATAAAGCCGTTGTCACGGAGCGTCTGCATCAGCTCTGCAGTCTCCCGCTGCAGGTACAGCTCCGGGGCGATGCGCACATGGCGCAAGCCCAGCTTGATCAGATCCTTGTAGTCGTACTTGTCGGGATGGTAGCCGTCCAGCACGATGGCAACACCGGCGCGCAGGTAGCGACCGACGATCTCCTTCTGCGCCTTGTTGATCTTCAGGAAGGTCTCCTCCGGCAGGGTGATCATCAGCTTTGCCTTGTCGATGGGCTGATCCTCGAAAAGCTGTGTAAAGCGCTGCAGCTGAGTACCGAGGCTGTAGAAGCCGGGAAGCATGTGCAGCAGGATGCCGTTCGTCTTCAGCTTGCAGTTCTGCATGCGAAGAACGGTATCGGCAGCTTCGTACAGGAAGTAGAACGCCATATCCCCCACCATGTCGGTGCGGACCAGCATCTCATGGATGTCCTCCATGGTCTCGGTCTCGCCGGGACGGTTGGCGATTGCACCAAACCAGGGGATCGCCTCATAGGCAACGGGCTTGCCGTCCTTTTCCGCGATCATGGGGCGGTAGCTCAGACCCATGGGACGGTCGGCGCGGCGCTCCACCAGCGGCACCGTCTTCGGCAGGGTCATGGTGTAGTGGATGTACTTGTTGTAGATGCCGCGGCACTTCTGCTTCGCGGCGCGAAGCACCCGGGTCAGTGCGGGTGACCAAAGCTCATTTTCCTGCGCCAGCAGGATTTCATACGCATCATCGAAGGGCTTTTCGCTCTTAGTCTCCGATGCCAGACGGTCAAGCTCCTTGGCGATGCCCACGATCTGGGCAATGGCGCTGATGCGGTTGCCGGACAAGCCGCCGGGATAGCCGGAGCCGTTCCAGCGCTCCATGTGCTGCTCGCAGGTCTCACGGAGCATCATCCACGGGATGTTCTGGGTCGGCACCTCCGCGGTGGTATCCACGCGGCGTTTTTCCTTGGCCTTCTGACCGCGCAGCTGCAGGGTCGCCACCAAGGCACGTCCGTCTGTGGTGTACTTGCGGTAGACGGCGATCTCCTCTTCCGTGAAATCCTCCCGCCAAAGCTGGTATTCCGGCGGAACAAGCGCCTTGCCCAGCTGATGATACAGACCGCATTTGTAGGCGAGGTCGCCGTACTGGGTCTTGATCCGATCGTCAGCGTCGGGAATTCCCTTCTTGTAGCCCGGATCCTCGCAGGCTTGCAGATAAATTGCCTGGGTATAGGACGCGACACGGACAGATTGCTGGCGAACTGCCGCGATCATTCCGCGAAATGCCTCGTCCCACGTCTCATATTCAGCACGTTTCCATGTGTTCTCGATCAAAATAAACACCCCACTTTTTCAATATCATGGGTAACCACTCAAAACTGACCACCATATGCTGTGACCACATTGGCAGTTTTGTCCAAAAATGGACGAAAATGGGCACTTTTCAGCAGGTACCTATATAGACCCGTCTAGTCCAGACACGATTCGACGAAAATCGAACCGCGCCTGGACTGACGTAGCGTTACTTGGGATTATTCGGCGTTATTCTGTGCCGTTTCAGGGAGCCGGTGTCTCATCACCTGCCACATCGTCCGCGATGTCGTAATCAACCAACGGAGTATCGTCGGTCTGATTCTTCTTCTTGCGGGCGAAGTAGACAATGATCAGGACGATGAAGCCGACATTCAGCGCAAGGCTGATGAAGAACAGGATCGGCCAGACATAGTGCATGGAGATGTTGCAGTAGGGATCCTTGGGAGCGACCTCAACGATCTTTTCGATCTCCTTGATGATCTCCTCCACCTTGGTCAGGTTGAGGATTTCCTTCTGCAGTTCATCCAGCAGCTGCTCAAGCAATACTGCTGCTTCGTCCATCTTAGCCTGATCCTGGCTGTTCAAAAGCTCCTTCGCCTTGTTCAGCGTGTCGATCAGTTCCTTTGCCTTGCTGCCGATGGTGTCCTCATTCAGGAACTTCTCCACCTTCTCGATGGCAGCTTCCAGAGCGGAACGGTCCAGAGCGACCAGATCAGCGATCGCCTTTTCCAGATCAGCAGCCGCAGCGTCGATCACGGACTGATCCTTGCTCTTCAGCGCATCCTGTGCCTTCTTCAGCGCATCCTGCACCTTTGCCCAGGATTCAGCACTGTACTTGGAAGGATCCAGTTCCTGGGCGTCGCCGATCACTTCCTTCAGCTTTGCGGTATCAACCGTGGCTGCGGGCTGGGTGGGCTTGGGCTCGGTGGGCTTGGGTTCCGTGGGCTTAGGCTGAGTGGGCTGAGTGGGCTGAGTCGGCTGCGTGGGCTGGCTCGGCTGGGTGGGCTGCGTGGGCTGGCTGGGTTCGGTGGGCTCGGGCAGATCCACAACGATGGTGTGGCTCTGGCTCAGATCCTCGACGAAGTTGTAGTCCTTATCGGTTACAGCATAGTTGGCAGTGACGGTGCAGGTTGCACCCTCTGCCAGACCGCTCTTCAGCTTCACAATGTAGGTCAGCTTCCATGTAACAGGGTCACTGCCGTAGCAGAAGAAGGTTTTCTTGTCGTCGCCGATTCTGTTGACCATTGCGGATTCGATCTTATCGATCTCCGCGCTGGCAACAATGCCATTGGGGTCATCGACGGTGATCGTACCGTCGATACCCGAAATTTCCTTTACTTCAAAGACCACCTTGACGGTCTGTCCCGGCTCCGCCTTGTACTCTGCCGCAAAAGCGGCAGGTACAATGGACAGGATCAAAGACAGCACCAGAAGGGTGATCACATTTTTGGTAAATCTCTTCATATTACATTACCCCATTCTGTCAAAAATCAGATGAGACTGATATCTATCCGGGTTTACATACTTCACGGAAATCAAAACAGCGTCATTGTTTTCAAGTCTGCCGTTTCTGTTGGTATCCGCCGCATCCAGCGCCAGACCGGTGAGGGTCTTCTGGCCGAGGTAATGCAGGCTGATCAGAACAGCGTCGTTGTTCTCGATCTTACCGTTGCAGTTGGTATCACCGATCACCACGATTGCATACTCGGCAGTTGCCTCGCCTGCAACGTTGGAAGCGATCAGGGTGATGGTTGCGCCGGTGGGAACAAGGTCAGTGCTGATCAGTGCCAGACCGTCCTTGTTGACGACCTTGATGGAAACCTTACCGTCAGCATCGCCGGGAACGGTTGTTGCTTCCAGCAGAGCTTCCAGCTGAGCCACGGTCACGCCGTTCTTGTGGGTATCCAGATAGAGGATCTTGTTGTCGCGGTCTACCTGATAGCTCAGGACCTTGTTGCCGATCGTTACGATGGGATTACCGACCGTGGGCAGCGGGATCAGCTGTTCGCCACAGATGTCACACTTGCCATCGTTGTTGTTGTCAGCGCATTCGCTGAGCTTCTCACCGCAGTAATCACAGTAGTGATCGTGATCGTAATCCGCATGGTCGCCGATGGACTGGTCACAGCCGTAGTCACAGATGTGATCGGAGTTGTTGTCAACGTGGTTGCCGATGGGCTCATCGCAGCCATAGTCACACTTGTGATCCATGTTGCTGTCAGTATGAGTACCGAAGACCTCATCGCAGCCGTAGTCACACTTGTGGTTGTTGTTGGCATCAACGTGCTTATCCATGCCGATCAGCTCGGAGCAGCCGTAGTCACAGATGTGGTCGAAGTCGTAGTCCACGTGCTCACCGAAGGAGACGGAGCAGCCGTAGTCACAGACGTGATCCAGGTTGTTGTCTCTGTGGATGCCGACCTTTGCGTCACAGACGTCGCAGAGGTGGTTTCTGTTGCTGTCAACGCAAGCGGTGAGAACAACATTACATTCGTCACAGAGGTGATCCTTGTTCTTGTCGACACACAGGCTGGTCAAAGCGCCACAGATGTCACACTTGTGATCGCCGTCGCCTTCCACATCGGAGCAAAGGCTGATGGTCTCGCCGCACTCGTCACAGACGTGATCCTTGTCGTTATCCGCGCAGAGGCTGATGATCTCGCCGCAGATGTCACAGTTGTGATCGCCGTCGCCGGCAATGTCGGTGCAGAGGCTGATCTTCTCGCCGCACTCGTCACAGAGGTGATCGCTGTCGGTATCGGCGCAGAGGTTGATGATCTTGCCGCAGACGTCACATGCGTGATCGCCGTCGCCTTCCGCATCAGCGCAGGTGCCGAGGATGATGCCGCATCTGTCACAGATGTGATCGTTGTTGCGGTCCTTATGGTCGCAGACCAGATCGTCGCCGCAGATGTCACACTTGCCGTCGTTATCAGCATCAACACAGTTGCTGATCACGGTGCCGCACTCGTCACATGCGTGATCGTTGTCGTTATCAGCGCAGAGACTGATGACCTTGCCGCAGATGTCACAGTTGTGATCGCCATCGCCTTCGACGTCGGTGCAGAGGCTGCAAACCTCTTCACATTCGTCACAGATGTGATCGCCGTTCTCATCGTAGCAGTTTTCGATCTTCTTGCCACAGATGTCACAGTTGTGATCCTTGTCAGCGCCGTCGGTGCAGAGGCTGATGACCACGTCACACTCGTCGCAGAGGTGATCGTTGTTCAGGTCAGCGCAGATGCCGGTCACGATGCCGCAGATGTCACAGTTGTGATCGCCGTCGCCTTCCGCGTCAACGCAGACGCTGATGACCAGAGCGCACTCATCACAGTAGTGATCGTTGTTCAGGTCAGCGCACAGGCTTGCGGGCTCGTTGCAGATGTCACAAGCGTGATCGCCGTCGCCGGCTACGTCAACGCAGGTGGACAGCTGCTTGTCGCACTCGTCACAGTAGTGGTTGTTGTTCAGGTCAGCGCACAGGCTGGTGATCTTACCGCAGATGTCACATGCGTGATCGCCATCGCCGACGGTGTCGGTGCAAACGCTGATCACAGCGCCGCATTCGTCACAGAGGTGATCGTTGTCAGCGTCAGTACTGCAGTTTTCGATCTTCTTGCCACAAATGTCGCAGAGGTGATCGTTGTCGTTGTCAGCGCAGAGGCTGATGACCGTGTCACACTCGTCACAGAGGTGATCGTTGTCGGCATCCTTGCACAGGCTGGTGATCGTGCCGCAGATGTCGCAGGCGTGATCGCCATCATTTTCTGCATCGGAGCAGACGCTCAGCTGAGCATCGCACTCGTCACAGTAGTGGTCGCTGTCTGCATCGTCGCAGAGGCTTGCGATCTCGCCGCAGGTGTCGCAGAGGTGATCGCCGTCGCCGTTTGCGTCGTAGCAGAGGCTGATGACCGTGTCACACTCGTCACAGAGGTGATCGTTGTCGGTATCCTTGCACAGGCTGGTGATCTTACCGCAGATGTCACATGCGTGGTCGCCGTCGCCTTCTGCATCGGAGCAGAGGCTGATGACTGCGCCGCACAGGTCACAGAGGTGATCGTTGTCCTTGTCAACGCAGAGGCTGATCTCTTCGCCGCACTCGTCACAGATGTGATCGCCGGTGTTGTCGAAGCAATCCTCGAGGACTGCACCACAGCCGCTGTCGCAGAAGTGGTCGCCGTCGTTTGCGGAATCCGCGTGGACATTTGCGGAGTAAACAGTGTTCTTGCCCTCCGTGCTGATGCTCAGGCAGAAGGCATCGGTGTCTGCGATCGCCACATTGTTGTCGATTGCCTTGTCAGCGGTCAGCTTTGCGTCAGCAGCGTTCAGGATGAACTTCACGCCGTCAGCGAAGGTGATGCGCTTGACACCGACCAGGGTGATCTGGGTGTTGACTTCCAGATCCTTATCAGCGGTAACACCGCCGGTAACGGTAATGGTGCTGCCGGGATTGCTGTTTGCCAGTGCAAAGGCTTCCGCCAGGTTATCGAAAGCACCGATCTTCGCACCGTTTGCATCGGTAACGATGACCAGATCTTCCTCGGCGAACAGACGCAGCTTGATGCTCAGCTGGCTCAGGCTCAGGTCATAGCCCACGCCGTAGCCGCCATACAGATGACGGTAATTCTCGGAGGACAGACTGGTGCTGAAGCCAAAGTACTCGCCCAGAGCGTCGGTCTTTGCGAAGGAGCCAAGAGTACGGCCGCTGCCGAAGATGCTCTCCAGCAGACCGCGCTCCTTGATCACATTCAAGCCGATGCCCAGCAGGTCGATGACATGACCGTAGCCCATGCGGTCGTTGCCGATCTCCTCGTCAACGATGCCGTTCAGACCCAGATCCTTGACCATCTGCTGGAAGCTCTTTGCCCGGTTGTTGTTGGCAAGGGCGTCGGTGATGTTGTCGGCGGACAGCTTCTTGAAGGCAGCCTCCAGTTCAGCAGTGCCGATCTCACCGTTTTCGTAGTAGGTCTTGATCGCATCGACCAGATCGCCGCGGATGGAGGCATTGTTATGTGCCAGAACCACTGCCATCATGATCACGTAGTTGCGGTCGACCGTAAAATCAATGTCGATGGAGCCCTTGTATGCGCCAACCAGATTGATGGTACCGTTGCTGTCCATCTGCAGATCGTCAAGATCCAGCTCGGAGTCAACAGTGATGGTCTCTGCCATTGCACCCAGCAGAGTTGCCAGCTCGTCAGTCAGACCGCCGTCGATGACCAGCGTCAGAGAACCGGTGTTTCTCTTGTCGTTGGAGGTGAGGAACATGGTCAGGTAGTCGCCGTCCTCAACATGGTCGAGTCCGACCTGCCAGGTTGCGGTCTCAACGGCGAAGGTAGCGATGACGCCATCGGTCTTCAGCGCCTGCTCCAGAGCCGCAAAGTCAGTGACCTTATCGGTGATTGCGTTGAACAGCTCTGCAAGATCCGACAGGGACGTGCAGTCCAACGCGGTGTTGACGAATCTGTTCACGCGGTTGGTGCCGGTGATCATATCGACAAAGTCCTCAAAACGGATGTCGAAGATCTTGGACAGCTCGCCGTCCTCGACTCCGATGTAAAGTGCTGCGGTGTTGTAGTAGTTCAGCATCAGATCCACAGCCAGATCAATGCCCAGACTGCCGACGCTCTTCTTATTGGCGAGCTCACGCAGGCTGCTTGCATTGGTGTGCAGGGTTACCGTGACATTGTTTGCACCGTCGCTGGTAATGGTGTACAGCTTATTGCCGACCTTGCCCGCTGCATTCTGCTCGAAGCCGTCGGGCAGGAATGCGGACACATCGGTGGGATAGGTGCCGTCGGTAATGGTAACATTGCCGGAGATCTTACCGGTGATGCTGCCGGGCTTAACTGCGTTGTAATCGTTGTCGACCACAACAGTCGTGTCGTTTGCAACCAGATTGCCGCTGACGGTCTTGCCGTTCAGGTCGATCATGGTGGTGCTGTTGGTGACCAGATCCTCATCCAGATCGGTCAGCAGAACAAGGATCACAGGACCGTTCATGTTGGCGATCGCGCCGGCTGCAACTTCTTCAGCAGTCAGCAGACCAACCATGTTCGTGACGCCGTCACCGCGGACGTCGATGAACAGTGCGACATAATTCTTGTTCAGGTTTGCAAGCTCTGCACTGATCTTGATGTCCAGACCGTATTCTCTGGAATCATCAGCATCCGCAGGCTTGTATTCGTAGATCATGGAGGACAGCTGAATGTCATCTGCACTGACGCCGAAGCCGGCAGCCAGCTTTGCGATCACATTCGCCTGCAGCCAGTCAACTGCTCTGTTGATGGACAGATTATCGAAGGTCAGCAGGCAGCTGCTGTCTGTGTAGGAGCGGTGTGCTTCCAGCGCATTGAACGCGGACTGCATCTGCTTGTAGGAATTTGCGTAAGCAGACAGATCGTAATCCTTGCCGAACTTCGCCAGCGTATTCTCGAAGGTCTCGGCAGAAACATCTCCCTCGCCGATCAGCGGATCGATCAGGGTGAACAGGAAGCCCAGAGCGATCTCCGCGTTCATCTGGTCGATGGTGTGGATGTTGGTCTCGCCAACCATGGTCAGTGCTGCCAGATATGCTGCATAAACCGTATCAGGCAGGTTGACGGAGGCTTCGACCTGACCGTTCTGCAGTGCAACGTAGAACAGGCTCTTGGACAGATCCAGTGCCTTGTGGATCTTGCGCAGCATCTCGCTGTCGGACATGGTGATGTAGAAGTCAACCTCCAGATCGTCATCGGCGGAAGAGCCGAAGGACATGGTGGTTGCCAGCACCTCGCCACCCAGAGCATTGATATTGCCGCCCGCAGCGCTGATGATCTGACCGTTCAGGGGCAGGTTGACAAAGCCCTTGGAGCCGTACATATCCAGAACTGTCTGGGTACCCAGACCGCTGTTCAGGAGCATGTCGATCATTGCCTGCAGGTGGAACTGAGGCATGGATTCAATGCCGTTTTCATCGGTCATGGTGCCGTAGAACATGTTGCCGTCCATACCGATGTAGCCGTAGCCGCTCATCAGCATGCCCATGACGAAGTTGCTCAGGTCGGTGGTTGCAGTATCGGGATTGACCTTCAGAACCAAAGAGAAGTCACGGTTGCCATGCTCGACGAGGGTAACCGCGCCGTTCATACGGTCAACATAGGTGAGCAGCTGCTCTCTGATCTTGTCGACTTCCTCGCGCACGATGGTCAGGCTGCCGGAAGCGAACAGCGTGTCAAAGTCAGCGCTGAAGTTCACGGTGTCGCCCTGTGCGTAGGTCTTGCCGCCGATGGTGTAGTCATAGCGGAACTCGGGGTTGCTATGGCTGGGCAGGGTGAAGTAGGGATCCTCGTAGGTGACAGAGCCGATCACATCGCCGTTGCTGATGATGTCATAGCTCTTGGCATTCCAGACGAGATCGTAGGTCAGATCAGCATCGGTCAGGTTCTTATCCATGACGTCGCCAACCTTGGGCAGATCGCCGCTGCGGACGAAGTGCAGCTTATCGACACCCAGCTCTGCTTCCAGCTGTGCCAGCTGGTCAAGCATGCTCTGAATGTCACCGGCGGTCAGCGCCTCGCCCTCGACGAAGCTGAGCTTCAGGGCTGCGGACTGTGCGCCGAACTGCACATTGACGGTGATGATCTTAACACCGACGGTTGCGGACAGAGTGGTGTTCCACTTCAGCTCGCCAACGGAGGTGTAGGTGGTGGTGCCCAGCTTTGCGTAGGCATCCAGATCGGCAACCAGCTGCTTCAGAGCATTGTCGTTGGAGGTAACGATCTTGCTGTTCTTTGCAGGAATGACGGTTGCCAGCAGGTCAGTCTTAATATTGACCAGCTTATCATGCAGCGCCTGATCCTGAGATGCAACGATATCCATGAACTTCTCGCTGGAGGTCAGCTGTGCCATGGCGTTCTGCATCTTGGTCAGCTCGTTGCGGATGGCGGTATGGTTCTTGTAGTAGTAGACCATGCCCTGTTCCTTGTAGTTGAACAGGAGGTTGTACAGCGTCAGCTTACCGTTGCTGCTGCTGTTCAGGTCGTTGATGATGGTGTCCAGCGCGGGCTTTGCGGGGTCGGTAGCCAGTGCGGACTGTGCCATGGACAGATAACCGGAGATGGTAGTATCTCTGCCGTCGAGCATTGCCAGAGCATTCATGAAGGCATCCGCGGACAGGAAGTCCAGAGCTTCCTTCTGCTCGGTATACTCGTCAGCCAGAACGGTTGCCAGGTTCATGGCAGCCAGGATCTTCTTGTCGGTGGTGTTCGCGTCAGCAGCGGTGAAGCTGATCTGATACAGAACATCCGCGATAGCGAAGTCCTTGGAGTAAGGAGCCTGATCATCCACGAAGGTGTTCAGGTTCTCCAGAACAGCACCGTTAATGTCCTTGGTCACTGCGCTCAGAGCGATCCATGCCTTGCTGCCGATTGCATTTTCATACTTATTGGCAGTCAGGACGTTCTCATGGGTGTTCACATGGAGCAGTGCTGCGGAGGGGAAGCGGATCTTGACGCTCTCTGCGTAAGCCAGTGCGGAGGAGCTCAGGATCTTCTTGACGGAGTCATTGACCGAGGTAGCATTGACGACCAGGTCAAGCAGGTTGCGGTCAGTGGACTTGTCGCCCTCAGTGCAGACGATGGTGGTGTCCTTGTTCAGAGTCACGACCTGACCCTGATAGTAGTAAGTACCGTTAACGCGGTAGGTGTACTCCTTGCCCTCGGTCTGGCAGACGGGCAGGGTCATGCGGTGACCGTACAGAACGGTTGCAGGACCGGTCATGCCGGTGTAGGACACGGAGAGGGTCTTGGGTGCGTAGGAAACAACGTAAGTAATGTTCTTTGTCAGCGCATCGGGCAGCTCGCTCTCGGTGCGGACGAAGTTGGTAGCGTTGATCTTGTAGGAAGCCCAGCTGTTCAGAGCAGCTGCTTCGCCGCCTGCAGCCTGAACGGCCTGCAGGATCTGTGCCTTGGTAGCGCCTGCTTCCAGGGTGATCTTGGTGCCGGTGTAGTCGATCAGGCTGAACAGCTCATCGGAGTCGGTCAGCGCGGGATTGACGACGGAAGCCTTGTAAACAACAGAGATGGTGAACATGCTCATGTTGTACTGGGTGTTCGCAGTCGCGATCACCAGCTCGTCAGCGCTCTTCAGATCTGCATCGGTGTACAGAGCCTTGCCGATCAGTTCCTCAGCAGCGTTGGTCAGTCTCTTGAAGTTCGCGCCTGCCTTGACGTGGTTCTTAACGTTCCACTCATCGTCGTAGAAACGATCAGCAACGGGCTGAACAGCATAACCGAAGTCCTCGAAGATGCCGATCAGCATGGGCAGATAGCTCAGGTACTCCTCGAGCATGGTCTTGTAGGTTTCCAGCTCCTTCAGACCGTCAACAGCGCTGTTGACCAGAGCGATCTTCTCTTCCGCGTCGACCATCTGGTCGTAGTAGTCGCCCAGCATTGCCAGAGCATCCTCAGCGGTCTTCAGCAGAGCCTCGCCCTCATCGAGCTTTGCCAGCATAGCGGGAACAGCGGACAGGACGGTGTGCAGGTCGCCCAGCAGGTCTTCGGCCTCAGCAATGGCCTTCTGTGCCTTGGCGATCTGCTCCAGCTGACTTCTCAGATCGTTTGCAGTGGTGATCTTGGACTCGTAATCAGCCTTGTTTGCCTCAGCCTCTGCAATCTTTGCGGTGGCAGCATCAAACTTGCTCTGCTCGTTGCGGACATAGCGGATCAGGGTAGCGATCTCGCCGCCGGCACTTGCCAGTGCGTCCTCAGCAGCCTTCAGCTCAGCCTCGATAGAAACCAGAGCAGTCTTGTCGCTCTGCAGCTGGCTCTTCACGGTGGGAATTGCTTCAACACGGGTCTGAGCCTTATTCAAAGCTTCGATTGCCTTGTTGTAATCAGCCTGAGACAGCTGACCGAACTGGAGTGCCAAATCCAGCAGATCCTTTGCGGTTTCAATATCAGCAACGCTGTTAATGGTGTAAACACCCTTCAGCTCACCATTGACCTTTGCCCAAACAGCCTTCTCAGCTGCGCTGGGGCTGCCGGTCATGTAAGCGACAGCAGCGTCGATATCAGCAGAGCCCTGAACGGTCTTTGTATAGTAGTAGGGGCTCAGTCTGTTCTTGACAGTAGACAGTCTGTCGTTCAGCTTTGTGCGAACAGCAGCGATCTGTGCATTTGCCTCGGCAACCTCGTCGCCTGCCAGGGTGCCCAGATAGTCAACCAGGGCATCAATGTCAGCAGAGGTATTGAGAGCACCATTATAAATAATGCCGTGAGTCTCCAGCAGCAAGCTGATAGCGCCCATTGCCTTCTCAGCATTGATCTGCTCATTGTCGATGGTATGATTTTCCTCATCGATGGCACTCTGCCAGGGCAGGATCACGGCATCGATGTCGGCAGCGGAATCAACATCCTCGCCTGTATAGCCCATGCTGTCCAGAGAGGTGTTCACACCGTCCAGCAGACCCTTCAGGTCTTCCTTCGCGTCAGCGAGAGCAGCCTGCAGTGCTTCCACATCTGCAACCGTCTGCTCCATGCCCTCAAGACCGGTGTAGGAAACTGCGGGCAGGTTCAGGCCGTAGGCAGTGTTGTACTGCTCGATGGTCTTGTTCAGGGTATTCAGATTCTCAGCGAGGTAATCGTCAATGGTATCCTCAACCGCCTGAATGTCAGCAGAACCGTTCACGGCGGGGAAGGTGATGCCATACTGGGTGCCATAGCTCTCCAGCAGGACATTGATCTCATGGAGACCATCGTTATAGACCTTCTGGACATTGTCCATCAGTTCCTTCAGATCGGCAGCGCTCTGGATGCCGTCAGCAGGAACCCAGCTTGCATCCAGCTCGCCGGATGCGATCTTATCACCCAGCAGATCGTTGGCATCCTTCAGAGCGTTCTCATAGTACTTGTTGACCGCTTCCTGAATGGCCTCGACCTCATAGAGGGAGTCGACCTTGCCGCTGACCTTGTCGATCTTGCCGACGACAGAGGTGATGGTGGACATCTGGTCATTGATTGCCTTGTAGACCTTCTTCTCCAGAGAAGGCAGGGTGCTGGTCTTCAGGACGACCATCTCAACGTAGACATCATTCAGACCGCCGTCAGCCAGCAGACCCTCGACGTCAACGATGTTCTGGGTCAGTGCCGCTTCCAGACCCGCTCTGTAGCTGTCGTTGTACAGCATTTCCAGATAGCTGCAGTTATGGGTCTTCATGAAGTAGGGCAGGTCCAGCTGACCGTTCTTGTCCTGCTGCGCCTTCAGACTCTCAGCGGCTGCCTTGGCATCGCCCTCGAGCTTGATGGAAATGTTGGTGGCTTCGGTTTCGCCGGGCAGCTGCACGGACTTCTGGAAGCCTTCAACCAGGCTATACAGCAGGTTGATGGGGGTGTCACCCAGCATGGGGTTGTTCACAGCCATGATGTCCAGGAACGAATTGGGGGTCAGCTCCACATCGAGCATCTCCGCAAAGACGTCCTTGTCGATCATCTGCATGTAATCAACGTCTTCTGCCAGATACAGCACAGCATTCAGCAGAGCCAGCTGCTGTGCGTTGGTGATGCTGCTTACCAGATCGCCGCCGGTCAGCACATACTCAGCCACAACAGCGAAGGCATTGCCGCTGTAGGTATATGTGCACTTGCCGTCAGTCAACGCGATCTGCTCAACAGTATCATCGTTAACCTTGATAGATACTTTCTTCGCGACCCAGACATTACCCAGTTCATCCTTATACTCAGCGACGGTAATGGTGGAATTTTCGCGATCGACGACGATCAGCTTGTTATCGTCATCAGCCTCCGCCGGAGGCAGGGTATACTCAAACGTGACTTCAGCGGAGAGATCACCCGACTTCAGGATCTCCTTCTCCACCTCGGACAGGTCATAGTTACCCGCGAGGATGTTACCCAACGAGACGCTGGGTCTTGCCGGCTCCTTTTCTACGGCATGGGCGTGCTGTGCAAAGCCCATCTGACCGCAGGAAAAGAGCATAGCGAGTGCCACAATAAATGCCAGACACCGCTTCGGTATGTTTCGACTTACATTCATGCTCTTACCCTCCAAGTTTCCCGCTGCTGCTGTACACCGGGAAATATTTTAGTTTGGATGCTTACGGTGTGTTCCCCGCCTCGAACCCGGGAAAAACACCTTGATTTTGTCCCATCAGCCGCACTTTACCTTCTTCAGCGCGTTCAATAGGCATTTTATCACCCTACATTATACACTGCCCCCGCCTCAAAGTCAACAGCAATTCCCCTTAAAAATCACAATATTTCCCTCCGCATTTTGTGTATTATCGCTGAAAAAGGCTTGATTTCTGCCATAAATTTCCTTATAGTAAGGGTGATATGGATGTTCCACTATACTATCGGAAAGGTAATATATTATATAATGTATAGAAAGCACACCGTAAGACCCATGCAGGCGGCGGACAAGCCCCGGGTGATGGCCATGATGCGTGTTTTTTACGCATCCCCTGCCGTGTCCATCAACGGCTCGGAGGAGATCTTCTCCGCGGACATCGATGCCTGCGTCAGCGACAACCCCTACGCAGAGGGCTATGTCATCGAATGTGACGAAGAAACTGCCGGCTATGCCATGCTCGCCAAAAGCTGGTCAACGGAGTTCGGCAAGCCCTGCATCTGGATTGAGGACATCTACCTGCAGGACACCTTCCGGGGGAAGGGGCTGGGAAAGCTGTTTTTCAATTTTCTGACCGACAAATATGAAGGCTGCCTTTTCCGTCTGGAGGTGGAGGCGGAAAACGAACAAGCCCTGCAGCTTTACAAAAAGTGCGGTTTTGACTTCCTGCCCTATCTGGAAATGAAAAAACCGTAGGGGCAGCAGCTCCTGCATTTGGATCATGTCCGTAGGACGACGGCTTGCTCCCGCCCTGCGATGGAAAATGTAACAACCATGTCATTGCGAGGAAGGCGCAAGCCTGACGTGGCAATCTCCTGCCACGATCTGCTGATATGCAGCATTCTTCCGGGAGATCGCCACGGACTTCGTCCTCGCGATGACACGAAAATTTGAAACAAATCCCAACGTAGGGGACGATGCCCATATCGTCCCGTTTCGGACGTGCGATGCACGCCCCTACACACCAACACATCGCAACCTACAGCAAAACCGGCTTGGAAAACTTCCAAGCCGGTTCTTGTTTTCTCAGTTACTCCCACTCGATGGTGCCGATGGGCTTCGGGGTCAGGTCCAGCAGGACACGGTTGATGCCCTCCACCTCGTGGGTGATGCGGTACGTAATGTGGTGCAACAGGGCATAGGGGATCTCCTCGACGGTGGCGGTCATTGCGTCAACGGTATTGACCGCGCGGATAATTGCGGGCCAGCCCTCGTAGCGGCTCTCGTCCTTGACGCCCACGCTCTTGATATCCGGCACGGCGATGAAATACTGCCACACCTTCTCGCTCAGCCCGTTCTTGGCAAATTCTTCACGCAGAATGGCATCCGCTTCCCGCAGGGCGTGCAGGCGGTCACGGGTGATGGCACCAAGGCAGCGCACACCCAGACCCGGGCCCGGGAAGGGCTGTCGGTAGACCATGGCATGGGGCAGACCCAGCGCCTCTCCCACAACACGCACCTCGTCCTTATAAAGCAGCTTGATGGGCTCCACCAGCTCAAATTGAAGGTCTTCCGGCAGACCGCCCACATTATGGTGGGACTTGACCGCCTTCTTGCCCTCGGCAGCCTTGACGGATTCCAGAATATCGGGATAGATCGTACCCTGCGCCAGATAGGAAACGCCCTCCAGCTTGCGGGCTTCGTCCGCGAAGACCTCGATAAACTCCTTGCCGATGATCTTGCGCTTGCGCTCGGGATCGGACACACCTGCCAGCAGATCGAGGAAACGATCCGTTGCGTCCACATAGATCAGGTTGGCATCCAGCTCATCCCGGAACGTCTTCACAACGCCCTCGGACTCATCCTTGCGCATCAGACCGTGATTGACATGGACGCAGATCAGCTGCTTGCCGATGGCTTTCACCAGCAGCGCCGCAACGACAGAGGAATCCACGCCGCCACTTAGCGCCAGCAGCACCTTCTTATCGCCCACCTGAGCGCGCACCTCGGCGATCTGCTGCTCGATAAACGCCTCTGCCTGCGCAAAGGTAGTGATTCTTTCCATAGAGTCGGGACGAAGATTGGTTGCCATAGGAATTCCTCCGCATCAAATTTGAATACCGCTATTATACATACATTTCCCTACAGTTGCAAGGATTTTCTTAATCAAATGCCAGACCGAAATACGTCGGCGCATCGCCCGGTAGGATCGCCTTGTACATGGCGAAGGGCTTGTCGCCGCCGCGGGTGCGGAAAATGCCCTCCTTTTTGCCGAAGGCGGTTAAAATCGACGGGGCGACATAGGGATTTCCCAGCAGCTCCGGCGCGAAAAACTTGCCCTCCGCAGAAACGGTCAGCAAAAAATTCTCCCCGGCGTAAAACCGCGCCATGGTCTGCAAAAAGGCGATGCTCTCCCCCTCCTGCAGCACGCCGCCCTTGGGCAGATACCGCCGCCGCAATGCGATGAACTCGTCGGCATCGATGGCACGCAGGGCGGCAGGCTGCTCTGCCGCCGCGCAGGAAAATTCCGAAACATAGCTGCAGGTTTCATAGCCGAAGGCTTGATACATCTCAAAAAGTGACGCCGCGCCCGGCACAAGCACCGCGCCGGCATAGCCGAGATGGGCGAAATGGGCATGGGTATTTTCCATCAGCGCCCGGCAAATGCCCTTGCCCCGGTGGGTCTGCTTCGTCGCCACCGCGTAGAGGTAGGCAATGGGACGACCCTCGAATTGGCAATCGAACCAGTAAAGTGCCGCCGCCACCTTTCCGTCGATGCTGACGCAGCGGCATCGGTCAGAGGCAAAAGCAACGGAATAGAACTGATCCAAAAAGGCATCGTCGTCACCGAAGGCTTCTTTCCACAGCTTACGCAGCCCGGGGAGCTGGTCTTGGGTGGGGTAATCAATGTTCATCGTCTTCCTCCCAAAGATCCGCCCAGAATTTCACCACCAGATGATCGGGATAGTACGACAGCTTTGACTTCCGAAGACCCTCGATACCCAGATCGTCCTCCCGGTTCAGGTAGCGCAGGGACGGATGGTTTTCCCGCAGCTGAGCGGCAAAGGCGCGGTTGATGGCGGCGTAAGCACCGTCAAATTCCTCCAGTGCCTTTTCAAAATGGATGTCAAAGGTGGTTTCATTCAGGGCAGATCCCATGGTCATGGCGATCACCTGATCGCCCTCCACCAGTGCGATGCCCTCCAGCCCCAGATCATCCCAATGGTCGAAGGCACGGCGCAGTGCCACCCGCTCCATGTGGAAATCGTCCTGATCGTCATCTGTCAGGCGGTTTGCAAACCACTTTTCGATCATTTCTTCCAGCTTGGGGCGCAGCGACGGCTCGATCTGCAGGATCTTGCAATCCGGATGCTGCTGCCAGAAGCGGTTGGCATGGTTGCGCTTGCGCTGATACTTGCGACCTGCAAGGTCTGCAAGGCAGTTGATGTCGTAGATATAGTCGCAGCCCTCCCGGTCGGGATGGAAACGGAACTGACCGGGGTAAAGCTCCTCCAGCGTGGCGCAATCCTGCGCGGTCATGGAGGTCAGGCAAAACCGCAGACCCCGGGCACCGGCATCGTGGATCAGCGCGTCCAGCACCTTTTTCAGGTCACCCTTGCCGATGGGAAAGGGATACACGCTGAGGCGGTGAAACTGGGAGAAAAGGGTCAGGAAGCCA
Source organism: Faecousia sp. (assembly GCA_045580465.1). Lineage (GTDB taxonomy): Bacteria > Bacillota > Clostridia > Oscillospirales > Oscillospiraceae > Faecousia. The sequence goes on along the minus strand of JAZNNV010000112.1, from coordinate 4,504 downwards.
TCAAAAAATGCCGCCCGCTGCCGTCCCCACAGATAGAGGTTGACGAAGGAGTATTCGCAGCCCCGCTCGCCGCAGTGCATCAGGAATGCATCGTATTGCTGCCGCTTTTCAAAGTCCAGTTTTTGAAAATCAAGCATATTCTCACATCCTTTTGGGGATAGTATACCACATTTTCTCTACTTTTCAACAAAAAAGCAAAGCCCCCTCATTTGAGGGGGCAACATTTCAGAAATTGGGATCGTCGAACATATTTGCCAGCTTTCTTGCGGCGGCTGCCATGTTCTTCACGCCCTCGAAGACGTTATCGGGATGGAATGCTTCCAGATAGCAAACCGCCTCCAGCGTGAAATCGCCTGTGTAGCCAATCTCCTTCAGCGCCTTGACGATGGGTGGGAAATCCACGTTCAGGGAGAAGGGGATCTGGTGGTTGTCATCGTGCTTGTCGATGTCGTGAATGTGCAGTGCCTGCAGATGAGACCCCAGTGCATGGATCATCTCCACAGCGGATGTGTTCAGTCCCTGCATCTCCGCATGACCGATGTCAAGGCAGGCAACCAAATACGGATCGTTGACCGCTTTCACATGCTCCAAAAAGCTCTTGGGATCGGAGCAGGCGGCAGGCGCAGCCTGATCAAGGTCATAATTCCAGTTCCACATATTCTCCGTGGCGATCTTCACGCCGTGCGCCTTGGCAAAGGGCAGCAGCTCGATGTACATTTCGGCATTTTCGAAGCCTGACTTGTCGTTATCGGGGTGGATGACACAGATCCTGCCCCCTGCCTCCGCGGTACATTCAATAGCACGCTTGAGGGAATCACGGATCTCAGGGCAGCTGACCGGAAAAGCCGCATGGGACTGGTTGCAGGTAATGCCGTTGTCCGCTGCCACCTTTTTAAGCTGGCGGGCATACTGCACGCAGTCGGGCTTCGCCCACACGGAATCGGACGGCGCGGCGACCTTGTTCGCCCAGTCGTAGCCCACCATGCCAGTCATGGAGAGGTCAAAGCAGTCAAAGCCCGCCTTGGCGCACAGCTCGATTGCCTTTTCGTGGCTGACGTGCTTACAGATAGAGCCGATCTCGGTTGAAGTTTTCATTGAAAAACCTCCTCAGAAGTGGTTTGATTTTTCTCATCATACCACACCTAAGGAGGAAATTCAATCTTCAATTCAGCATTTCTCGAAGTAGGGCAGCACCTCGATGGGGGCATCAACGGTGACCTCACCACCGCTGTAGACTGTGCCGTCCAGATACTTCCAGTCGCCCGCAGGAAGCGTCAGCGTACGCGTCACCGCACCTTGGATCACAACGGGCGCGACCAGATACTTTTCGCCCAGCATAAAGCAGTCCATGCAGTTTTCAAGTCCCTGATGGGGGAAGGCATACTCAAGACTTCTGACGATGGGCTCGCAGCTGTCAAAGGATTTTTCAACCAATTCCATGATGTACGGCAGCAGCTTGTGCCGCAGCGCAACGGCGTCCTTGATGATCTTCAGGGACTTTTCAGACAATGCCCGCCACGGCGCCCAGGAAAACTGCACCATGGGACACAGCACGCTCGCCTGCGCCATGCGGACGAACATCTCCTCGTCCACCTTGAAATTGGGATCGATGCTGAACACCCACGCACCGCCCGCCACCATATCGGGACAGACAAAGGGGTGACCCATCAAGCCCTGCATGATGGTGTCGGGGATCAGAATGTCCGCGCCGCCCACCCACGCGTGACGGCAGTCGGCAAGGCGGGCAATGTTGTTCTTGCCGCCACCCTTGAAGGTGTCCTTGTACTCGTGATACTCGTACTTTCTGCCGAACTCATTCCACGCGATGTTCAGCTCCCAAGGGATGTGATTTTCATGAGGCTCGCCGTTGACCAGCGCCGAGGTGTGATAGCCGCCGTAGCCGACCTTGCCGCCATCGAACTTGAAGCCGTCGATGCCGAAGTCCTTCATCAGCTTCTCAAGCTGCACCGTCAGGTATTCCCGGTCGCAGTCCTTGCGCATATCCAGCATGGCGGAAATGCCGTTCCACCAGTGCATCATGGCAAAATCGTTGTTCGCCGCACGCAGGAACAGCCGCTTGGAGTCCTTATGCACCACGGGAATGTGCTGAGCGGTACTCATGACGAACTCCAGTCCGTCGGCGCGCACCCACGGGGTCACCCACAGCAGCACCTTAAAGCCCATGGCATGCAGCTTTTCCACCATGGTCTTGGGGTCGGGGAACTTCAGGGGGTCAAACTCCCATGTGCCGTACTGGCGCTGCCAGCCTTCGTCGATGATGAAAATGCCCGGCTGGAAGCCGTTTTCCAAAATGGCTTCGGCATAGGAGAGCACCTTTTCCTGCGTGGGATGATAGATAAACTCCATCCACGTGTTGAACTGGGGTGCTTTGAAGTAGTCAAGGGGCAGTCTTCTGCGATCCGTGGGGAAATGGGCGTTCATGGCAGAAAGGTACGCCTCTTTCAGGGTCGAGCCGCCCTCGGAAATGGTCACGTCCTCGCCCTCGATCTCGATGTGACCGTCCTTGATCTCAAACTTGAAGGGGGTCTCGCTCCAAATGTAGCGCCCCTTGTTGGACAAAAACAAGGGCATCACCTGATTGTGACACTCCAGGCGATAGTCGTGAGAGAAGTCAGAGTGTGCCGTAAAGGGGTTTTTCTTGCCGTCGATGACACTACCGCCCCAGAAGCACTCCCCTTCCAAAAATTCAAATACATAACGCATATAGGTTTCCTCCCGTGTTTTGTCGGATTGTTCAACAATATGATAGCACACAGCCCCCCCTCCGTCAATTGCTATATTTTCCATGAGACCTCGGCATACTATCACAAAGCCAACTGTTCCGATTGACTTTCTTCCCTGATTTTTGTAAAATAAGGGTACATTTATCGGAGGGTGTTATCTATGAAGACACTTTTTGAATCACCGAAAGCACTTATCAAAAATATTACGCTGACCATTCTCGGCACGCTGCTGCTTTCCATCGCCACCAGCCTTTTTATTTTGCCCTATGATCTGGTGGTGGGCGGCATGTCCGGGCTTGCGATCCTTTTCAACGCCGCACTCCCCTTGGGTAAGGAGCTGTGGGTCACCATTGTCACCATTTCGCTGTATTTATTGGGACTGCTTTTCCTTTCCAAGGATTTCGCTTTGAAGACGCTGGTCTCCACCGTCGTCTACCCTGCCGGTGTTGCCCTTTTCTCTTGGCTTGCCTCCCCGGACGTGCTGAACGGCATTTTCTACCTGCCCGGCAGCAATTACGGTGGCATCGACATTCTGCTGGCAGCACTGTTTGGCGGCATCTTTACGGGAGCGGGCTGCGCCATCACCTTCCTCGGCGGCGGCTCTACCGGCGGTGTGGATGTGCTGGCGTTCATCATCTGCAAATATTTCAAAAAAGCGAAGCAGTCGTATATACTCTTCGCCATTGATGCCGTCATTGTGGTGGTTGCGCTGTTTGTGCTGCACGATCTGGTGCTGATCCTGCTTGGCATCATCTGCGCCTTTGTCACCGCGCTGGTCATCGACAAGATCTTCCTCGGTGAAAACCGCGCCTTCATCGCCCATGTGATCTCCAATGCTTCTGAACAAATCAACAAAGAGATCATCGAAGACATTGACCGCACCACCACCGTCATCACCGCCCGGGGCGGCTACTCCGGCAAGGAGTACGAAATGCTGATGGTGACCTTTACCATCAACCAGTACGCAGACCTGATGAACATCATCAACCGCAACGACAAAAACGCCTTTGTCACCATCCACCCCGCCCACGAGATCAACGGCGAGGGGTTTAGTAAGTAATCATTTATATAAATCAACTTTGATTTTCCACAAAACAACACTCTTTTCCGATTTGATTGCATCGCATCGGTGCATATGTTAAGATTTTGGCAGAAGCCTTTACCAAAATCAACAATCGGAGGTATTTTTATGAACTACTTGGGTGTTAATTTTGATGTGAAATTCCCCCCTGTGCTGGATCCCGCCTTTATCCCCTTCGGCGTTTGGATGGACGCGTATCTGGAAGGTGCTTCCATGCCCATCGCCATCGCCGTGGAACGGCAGGACGGACAGATCTCCGTGCGCCGTACCTTCATTCACGGCACCAAGGAAATGGAGGATGCAGACTACCGCTATGTGGAGCGCTTCACAAAATTTCTGCTGTGGTCCATCGGCGGCTTCAAGGTCTATGTCTGCGGCTGCAGCGAGATTGCAAAGAAGCTGCAGAGTGCCTACAGCGAAAGGGGCGAGCGTGCCTTTGACTTCGATTTCTTCGGCAAGCTCTACGAGCGGGAGCTGCTGATTTTGGATCTGCCCCTTTCCCAATGCCCCGCTGCCAACGAGAGTCCCCGCCCCATGGGCGGTCATCTGGACGGCTGCCGCATCGGCTTCGACGCAGGCGGCTCTGACCGCAAGGTCAGCGCGGTCATCGACGGCGAGTGTGGCTACTCCCGAGAGGTGGTGTGGCATGCCAAGACCACCCCCCCCCCCCCCCACCAGA
>JAZNNV010000111.1:0-6212 GCA_045580465.1 Faecousia sp. | reverse complement strand
CTTGGCCTCCGACTTGTGGGATCCACGATACCGGCGGAGATCATATCCACATACTGCTCGGTGTAGGCATTGTAGCCGAAGCCGATCTTCTTGGAGCTACGGATCTTCTCATAGACCACACTGCCATCCACGCCGGCATTCTCGGCGATCTGGCGAATGGGGGCCTGCAGAGCGGTAGCAATGATCTTGGCACCGGTCTTCTCGTCGCCGCTGAGCTTTGCAACCAGCTTCTCAACAGCTGCGATGGCATTGACCTGAGCAGTACCGCCGCCTGCCACGATGCCTTCCTCAACAGCGGCACGGGTAGCATTCAGGGCATCCTCAACACGGAGCTTCTGCTCCTTCATGGCAACCTCGGTCTGTGCGCCGACCTTGATGACGGCAACACCGCCGCTGAGCTTTGCAAGACGCTCCTGCAGCTTTTCGCGGTCGTAATCGGAGGTAGTGGTTGCGATGGAGGAGCGAATCTGATGAGCGCGTGCCTTGATCGCCTCGGGATCGCCTGCGCCATCAACGATGGTAGTGGTATCCTTGGCAACGACCACCTGACGGGCGCGACCCAGATCATTGAGGGTTGCGTCGGTCAGCTCCATGTTCAGCTGGCTGGAGATGACAGTGCCGCCGGTGAGAATGGCGATATCCTGCAGCATTTCCTTGCGGCGGTCGCCGAAGCCGGGTGCCTTGACGCAGACAACGTTGAAGTTGCCGCGCAGGCGGTTCATCAGCAGGGTAGCAAGGGCATCGCCCTCCACGTCCTCTGCGATGATGATCATCTTCTTGCCTGCCTTGACGATAGGCTCAAGGATGGGCAGCAGCTCCTGAATGGAGGCGATCTTCTTGTCGGTGATCAGCAGGAACGCATCGTCGATGTCGGCTTCCATCTTGTCGGTGTCGGTGACCATGTAAGGGGAGATGTAGCCCCGGTCAAACTGCATACCCTCGACGACCTCCAGACCGGTCTCGGCGGTCTTGCTCTCTTCGATGGTGATGACACCCTCAGTGCCGACCTTTTCCATTGCTTCCGCGATCAAAGCGCCGATGGCTTCGTCGCCGGAGGAAACAGTGCCGACTCTTGCGATGTCAGCAGAGCCGTTGACGGGAACGGAATGCTCCTTGATGGCAGCGACAGCAGCGTCGACAGCCTTCTCGATGCCCTTGCGCATGACCATGGGGTTTGCGCCGGCGGAGAGGTTTCTCAGACCCTCACGGGTGATTGCCTGTGCAAGAACAGTAGCGGTGGTAGTGCCGTCGCCTGCCACGTCGTTGGTCTTGGTGGCGACTTCACGGATGAGCTGTGCGCCCATGTTCTCGAAAGCATCCTCCAGCTCGATCTCCTTGGCGATGGTCACGCCGTCGTTGGTGATCAGGGGAGCGCCGAACTTACGGCCCAGAACCACATTGCGGCCCTTGGGTCCGAGGGTAACTTTAACGGTATCTGCCAGCTGGTCGATGCCGGACTGCAGCTTTCTGCGGGCTTCTTCGCCGTAAATGATCATTTTTGCCATTGTAGTGTTCCTCCTTAGTCAGTGACGACTGCCAGAATGTCTTCCAGCTTGACGAATTTGTAGTCAACGCCATCCAGCTTCAGCTCGCTGCCGGCGAACTTGCCGACAACCACCTTGTCGCCGGGCTTGACGGTCATTTCGATCTCCTTGGTGCCGGGGCCTGCGGAAACGACCTCATAAATTGCGGGCTTTTCCTTATTGGTAGTGGCCAGAATGATGCCGGAAACGGTTGCTTCGGGCGCTTCGTGCTGCTTGAGCAGAACGTTGTCTGCCATGGGTCTGAGCTTCATGTTGTTTGCCTCCAAATAATATAGTATGTTGCAGGTCACGCCTGCGTCTTTCTCTGTTTAGCACTCTTATTCATCGAGTGCTAATATATAATAGCCTACTATCACAAAAAAAGCAAGAGGAATTTTGGAAAAATGCGTAAAATATTTATGAACGGGAGGAGGATCGGAAAAGTAAGCTGCGCTTTTGGGCATAATGATGGAAAAAACTTGAAAATCAGCCGCAAAAACCCTTGCAAATTGTGCGTTTTTGCTTTATAATGAGTGCAATCAAAATGGTGGAGAATTGTCTTGAGGAGGGAGTCAGCTTGGGTGAACTGATCGCGGTGCTGTCCGGCAAGGGCGGCACGGGCAAAACGTCTCTTTGCGCCGGTATCGCCACGGCGCTGGCTGCCGAGGGAAAGAGCGTTCTTTGCATCGACTGTGACATCGGACTGCGTAACCTTGACATCTCCCTTGCCATGGCGGACAGCTGTGCGCTGAGCTTTGTGGATGTTTATAGGGGCGGATATTCGCTGTCGGAAGCTGCAGTGCATCCCCTGTACCCCAGTCTCTCCTTTTTGACCGCGCCGGTGAACATGACCGCCGACGAGATCGATACCCGGGCATTTTCCGATCTGCTGCGCAAAGCCCGCCGGATGTACAATTACATCTTTCTCGATGCGCCGGCAGGGCTGGATGCAGGCTTCCGTCTGTGCGCCCAGCATGCTGACCGCATCATTTTGGTGACAAATCCCGAACCCTCTGCCATTCGCGATGCCGCTTCCACCGGTCACCGGCTGGAGATCATGGGGAAAAATCAGATCCGCATCATCGTCAACCGCGTCAGAAAAAAGCTGATGGATGCAACCAAGCGGACGGTGGACGACGTGATGGACGATGCCGGCCTTCCGCTGCTGGGCATCGTGCCGGAGGATGAAAACGTCACACTTGCAGCTGCCTTTGAAAAGCCGCTGCTGAAATACACACGCAAGGGTGCCGCGGCTGCCTGCCGCCGCATCGCACGAAGAATTCTCGGGCTTTCCGAGCCCGTATCCATCCGCTGACCATAGAAAGGGAGAAACGCAGATGAATATTGCATTTTTGGCACACGACAAGAAAAAGGAGCTGATGGTGCAGTTTTGCACCGCGTATAAAAGCGTGCTGGGCAAGCATAGCCTGTTCGCAACGGCAACCACCGGCCGTCTGATCGCGGACAATACAGGTCTGCCCATTACCTTGCTTCTGAGCCACCGTCAGGGCGGTCATCAGCAGATCAACGCCCGTATCTCCTACAATGAGATCGATCTGGTGCTGCTGTTCTCCGATCCCAACTCCACCGGCGACCGCATGGAGGATGCCCAGATGCTGGAGACCATCCGCTACTGTGACAAGCACAACGTACCCATCGCCACGAACCTTGCCAGCGCGGAGATGCTGATCATGGGTCTGCAGCGGGGCGACCTGGACTGGCGCGAGATGCTGCGCACCAAGCCGAGATATTGAAATACAATAGCATAGAGAATGTCATTGCGAGGAGCGTAGCGACGTGGCAATCCGTATTTTGCGATGAAAGAGAACGGATTCCCACGCCAGTGTGATCACTGGCTCGGAATGACATACTTATTTTGAAAGGATTTTTACTATGGATATTATCAAGCCCCGGACACTTTCCGGGTTTATGGAGCTGCTGCCCGGCAAGCAGTCTCAATTTGAGCGGATGCTCAGCGTTCTGCGGGATACTTACGCAAGCTACGGCTTTGCCGCTCTGGACACTCCCGTCATCGAGGATGCCCAGATCCTGCTGGCAAAGGGCGGCGGTGAGACGGAAAAGCAGATCTACCGCTTCCAGAAGGGCGACAGCGATCTGGCGCTGCGCTTTGACCTGACCGTGCCGCTGGCAAAGTACGTTGCCCTGCATTGCAACGAGCTGGCGTTCCCCTTCCGCCGCTTCCAGATCAGCAAGGTCTATCGCGGCGAGCGGGCGCAGCGGGGTCGTTTCCGTGAATTTTATCAGGCGGACATCGACATCATCGGCGATGGCAAGCTGGACATTCTCAACGAGGCGGAGATCCCTGCCGTTATTTATAAGGTGTTCAAGGGCTTCGGTCTGAACCGCTTCCAGATCCGGGTCAACAACCGCAAGATCCTCAACGGCTTCTATGCCATGCAGGAGCTTGCGGAAAAGAGCGGCGATATCATGCGCACCGTGGACAAGTTGGACAAGATCGGTGGGGAAAAGGTCAAGGCGATCCTGCTGGACACCTGCGGTCTGACCGATGCGCAGGCTGATGAAATTTTGAAGTTTATTTCCATCAAAGGCACAAATGCCGAGGTTTTGGCGGCGCTGGAGGGCTACGCAGGCAAGAACGAGCTGTTTGATGCCGGTCTTGCGGAACTGAAGGCAGTTACCGCAAATCTGGCGGCGTTCGGTGTGCCGGAGGAGAATTTTGCCGTGGATCTGACCATCGCAAGAGGTCTGGACTACTACACCAAGACTGCATTTGAGTTCGTAACCACCAAAATCGGTGCACAGGGCACAGTATGCGGCGGAGGACGTTACGACCACCTGATCGAAGAGGTAGGCGGACCTCCAATCCCTGGTGTTGGCTTCGGTCTGGGCATTGAAAGACTGCTGCTCCTGATGGAAGCAAATGATGCACATTTCCCTGAACCTGACAAGCTGGATGTATTTATCGCTGTGATGGGCGATGCAGCGAAGGCTTACGGTCTGAAGCTGTGCAGAGAACTTCGTGCAAAGGGACTGTCTGCAGAAATGGATACTCTGGCAAGAAATATCAAGAACCAGTTCAAATATGCAAACAGACTGAACGCAAAGTATACCGTAGTGCTGGGCGACAATGAAATGGCAGAAGGCGTTGCTGCAGTCAAGGATATGGCAGCACAGGAACAGCACAATGTGAAGTTCGAAGACTTATACGAAGTATTATCCAAATAAATTATACAGGAGAAAAAAATGAGTGAATTATTTAAGCGCACGCACATGTGCGGCACTTTAAACATTGAGAACGTAGAACAGGAAGTCGTTCTCAACGGCTGGGTTGCAAAGAGAAGAAACCTGGGCGGCCTGATTTTCGTAGACCTGAGAGACAAGACCGGCATCGTGCAGGTAACGTTTGACGACAAGATTCCTGCAGAAGTATTCGAAAAGGCTGACTCTCTGAGAAGTGAATATGTAGTCGGCGTAAAAGGTATTGTAAAGGAAAGAAGTGCCAAGAATATGAATATTCCGACCGGTGAAATCGAAGTATTTGCTACCGATCTGGTACTGTATTCCGAAGCGGAAACTCCGCCAATCTACATCAAGGACGATGACAACGTAGATGAAAATCTGCGTCTGAAATACCGTTATCTGGACCTGCGTAAGCCGAAGATGCAGAGAAATCTGTACTTCAGACACCAGCTGGCGAAACTGACCCGTGACTACTTCGATGAAAACGGTTTCACCGAAGTGGAAACTCCAATGCTGATCAAGTCCACACCGGAAGGTGCCAGAGACTATCTGGTTCCAAGCCGTGTAAACCCTGGCTGCTTCTACGCACTGCCGCAGTCTCCGCAGCTGTTCAAGCAGATGCTGATGGTAAGTGGTACTGACCGTTACATGCAGATTGTAAAGTGCTTCCGTGACGAAGACCTGCGTGCGGACCGTCAGCCTGAATTCACCCAGATTGACCTGGAAATGTCCTTCGTAGATGAAGAAGACGTTATGGCCATGAACGAAGGCTTCCTGGCACGTGTATTCCGTAACCTGATGGGCGTGGAAATCCAGCTGCCTCTGCCTCGTCTGACCTGGCACGAAGCAATGGAACGCTACGGTTCCGACAAGCCGGACGTAAGATTCGGCTTCGAACTGCACTGCTTAAACCACCTGGCTGAAAAGTGCGAATTCAAGGTATTCACCGATGCGCTGGCTGCAGGCAGCGATGTTCGCGGTATCTGCATCGACGGCGGTTCTGAAAAGTTCAGCCGTAAGGACATCGACAAGCTGACCGCTGCTGTAAAGGATTACGGTGCAAAGGGTATGGTCTGGATGCGTGTTGCTGACGGTGAAATCAATTCTTCCGTAAACAAGTTCTTCTCCCAGGAAGAACTGGGCGAGTGGGCTGCAGAATTCGATGCAAAGCCTGGCGACCTGATCTTTATCATTTCCGATAAGAAGAAGGTTGTATTCGACGCTCTGGGCTTCCTGAGAAGAGATATCGCAAGACGTCTGGGTCTGCTGGATGACAAGGATTTCAAGCTGCTGTGGGTAACCGACTTCCCTCTGTTCGAAAAGGACGACGAAACCGGCGATCTGAAGTCCATGCATCATCCGTTCACGCAGCCTAGACTGGACCAGATTCACATGCTGGACACCAATCCGGAAGATGTACTGGCAGTTGCTTACGACATCGTATTAAACGGTGTAGAACTGGGCGGC
>JAZNNV010000110.1:0-8142 GCA_045580465.1 Faecousia sp. | reverse complement strand
AATTGTCTTCCTAAGACCGCTTGGCCTCCGACTTCTACAGCGGCGGAGTCCCGCGCCGTCAGGAAATTCAGAACGATCAGCAGAAGCGTCAGACTCAGAGAAACGATGCTGAGGATGCGTATAGTCTTTACAAGCCGCGGCTGCTTCTGGGTGATGCCGTGGTGCAACAGCATGCCGCCGGGAATGAAAAAGCCGATACTGAACACAATGAACAGCCCATAGAGAAAGCCCGATGTGACGGGAATGAAGGCGCAGGCGGTGCAAAGCAGGTAAAGACAGCCCCACGCGATCCAAAGCTTGGCGGATTTGGACATGGAAAACGCTCCTTTTGTTGGTAAACTGCTGTTATTGTCCAACATTGTGCCCCGGTTGTCAAGGAAAAAATACTGGACAGCGCCCTTTAAGTCTGCTATAATCACACTATACTATCAACAGATGGGAGCGAACCGTTATGAGATGTCCCTTTTGCGGCGTTTTTGACAGCAAGGTAGTGGATTCCCGCCACTCCGAGGACGGCAGCAGCATCCGCCGCCGCAGAGAGTGCAATGCCTGCGCCCGCCGTTTTACCACCTATGAGATCGTGGAGAGCCTCCCCATTATCGTGGTCAAGCGTGACGGTACCCGCCAGAGCTTTGACCGCAACAAGATCCTCAACTCCATGGTCCGCGCTTTTGACAAGCGGCAGGTGGATGTGGCGGATCTGGATCGGATCACTACTGAGATCGAGCAGACCATCCAAAACACGCTGGAGCGTGAGGTCAGCACCGATAAGCTGGGCGAGATGGTCATGGAGCGGCTGAAGCCGCTGGATGAGGTGGCTTACATTCGGTTTGCGTCCGTTTACCGCCGTTTTCAGGATGTCAGCGGTTTTATTCACGAGATCAATCAGTTTCTGGAGAAAAAGTAAGGAGTTTTGCCGATGGAGGCATTGAAACAACTTGGCGATCTGGACCTTGGCGCCCTGATCCCCCAGCTGGATACGCTGATGGGCTGGGTGGAGCTTCTGCTGCGCCTTTGCGTGATGGCGGCACCGCTGTTGCTGCTGGGCTTCGGTCTGGTGTTTTTGCTTGCGCCGCCCAAGGAGGCGAATTTCGGTCTCGGCTACCGCTTCTGGTGGGGCATGTCCAGCCTGCAGGCTTGGCAGTTCACCCAGCGGATCGCGGGTATGGTCTGGTCCGGGCTGGGCGCGGTACTGACGATCCTCATGGCGCTGCTGTGTACGGGTCTGCGGGATCTGGAGCCGATGGATATGGCGCAGCAGGCGGGTATCTACGTGCTGTGGGAGCTTGGTCTGACAGCGGTGGCGTGCATCGCCATTGATGTGATCGTGATCGTCCGCTTTGACAGCAAGGGTTATCTGCGCAGCGAAAGAGACGACGACTACGACGAAGAAGAATAATTTAACCGGCTGTTGCATCCGCAACAGCCGGTTTTTATGGGATTAGGGTAGGACGGGCGCTTGCTCCCGCCACAATCATATATCGCTGTTGCAGTGGCGGCACCAAGGAGCCGCCCTACGATTTTTTTATAAATCCGCAAACAATTCCTCGATGGAAGCAAAGCGGTAGCCCTGCTTTTCCCATTCAGTCAGCAGCTCGTCGAGAATTTCTGCGTTGGTCTGGGAGGTGGAGTGCAGCAAAATGACCGCGCCGTCATGGGTGCGGGGCAGAAGCTTCGAGAATGCCTGCTCCTTGGTGGGCTGGGCATTCTGATTCCAATCCACGTAGGCAAGACTCCAAAATACCGTCTTGTAGCCCAGCTTGTTCGCCATTTCGAGATTTTTCTGACTGTAGACCCCTTGGGGCGGGCGGTAGAATTTGGGCATCTCCTTGCCCGTGAGCTCCCGGTAAAGGGCTTCCACACCCTCCAGCTCCTTGCGGAAGGCGTTTTCCTCTGCAATGCGGCTCATGTCCGGGTGGGTCATGGTGTGGTTGCCTACGATGTGTCCCTCGTCCACCATCCGCCGCACCAGATCCGGCTCGGTTTTGAAATAGTTGCCTACCAGAAAAAATGCCGCAGGCACGTTGTGCTTTTTCAAAACGTCGAGAATTTTCCCGGTACAGCCGTTTTCGAAGCCCGCATCGAAGGTCAGGTACAGCACCTTTTGGGTGGTGTCGCCCAGATATGCGCCGCCGTAGCGCGCCAGTTCCCTGCCGGATGCCGGTCCGATGGGGGCAGACCCCTCCTGACGAAAGCTCAAGCCCCACGCACCCGTGGGGATCACCGTTTTCAAGAATAGATGCCCCGCAAGACTCAGTGCCAGCAGCACAGCCAGTCCGATGAGCAGACAATCCCGTTTTCGCATATAAAAATCCCCTCCTGTGGGCAATCTATGCCCGGGAGGGGATTGGTATGTCGGTTCTCCCGAGGGGAGAGCCAAGAAATTTCCAAAAGTTCAAAAATAATTCAAAAAGCACCCCTTGACATTTTTAGCACTCTGGTGTATAGTGTGCTTAGCACTCAAAGACAAAGAGTGCTAAAAGAAAGGAGGAGCACAATGGAACTGACTGATCGTAAGAAAAAAGTGCTTCGCGCTATTGTAGATCTTTATATCCGCACCGCTGAGCCTGTCGGCTCCAAAGCCATCGCCGAAATGCCGGAGATGAATTTCTCCTCCGCCACCATCCGCAACGAAATGGCGGATCTGACCGCCATGGGCTATCTGGAGCAGCCCCACACCAGCGCCGGTCGTGTCCCCTCGGCAGCAGGCTACCGTCTGTATGTCGACGAGCTGATGGCGGATTACCGCCTGAGCATGGACGAGACCCACTCCATCAACGCCGCCATCGAAGAGAAGATGCAGCAGGTGGATAAACTGGTGGAGCGCGTGGCAAGGCTGGTATCTCAGGCGACGGATCTTCCGGCGATCTCCCTGGCATCCCGCGCAGGAAACGCTACCGTCAAGCGGTTTGACCTGATTCTGGCAGGAGCAGGCAGCTTCATTCTGGTGCTGATGCTCAGCAACGAACAGGTGGTCAACAAGCTGATCAAGCTGCCGCTGCAGGTGGGCGAAAATGAGCTGAAGCTTCTGTCCGCGGTGCTGAATGCCGCCATGACCGGCATTCCCGCTGATGAATTTACCCCCGCAATGCTGGAGCGGATCATGAGCTCCGCAGGTACGGCGGCGAGCCTTGTGCCGGTGATCGTGGACTTCACCACCGAGGCACTGCGTGGCGCAGGGGCGACCGATATGGCAGTCGCCGGTCACGCAAGACTGCTGCAGCAGCCGGAATATCACGACATCGACAAGGCGCAGCGGATGCTCACCACCCTCGATGAGAGCGCCCTTTCCGATCTGCCTGCCATTATGCAGGGCAGCAACGGCACGAAGGTGCTGGTCGGTCCTGAAAATCTTGCCGAGGAGCTGCGGGACACCTCCGTTGTGGTGACGAAGTTCGACATCGGTGACGGTCTGCAGGGCATGATCGGTGTGGTTGGTCCGACCCGTATGGACTATGCCAAGGTCACGGCGCGGCTGAGCTATTTTGCCGAGAGCCTGAGCAAGATGTTTGCAAAGCCCGAGCAGCCCCAGCTGCCCGAGGGCAAGGAAGAATAAAGGCTCCCTTGTGTAAAGGGAGCTGGCACGCCGAAAGGCGTGACTGAGGGATTGTGGTGCATCGATATTTTACAACCCCTCCGTCAGAAATCAAAGATTTCTGACACCTCCCCTTACACAGGGGAGGCTTTAGAGTCGCAAAGACATGGAATTTGGAGGAACAAACGTGGCAAAGAAAAAGAAGGAAGTAACCCCCGAAGAGGTAGTGGAAGAAACGGCAGAGGAAACCGTCGAGGTCAATCCCTTCGAGGAAAAATATAACGCCGAGCGGGACGCGCATCTGCGTCTGGCGGCGGAATTCGACAACTACCGCAAGCGCACCCAGAAGGAAAAGGAAGCCGCCTACGGAAACGGCAGAGCCGATGCCGTGGAAAAGCTGCTCCCTGTGTATGACAATCTGCAGCGGGCTTTGCAGCAGGAAACTGCCGATGCCGCCTACAAAAAGGGCGTGGAGCTGACCATGACGGAGCTTGTGAAGATCCTGAACGGTCTGGGCGTTGAAATTTTTGGCGCGGTGGGTGATGAATTTGACCCCAACATCCACAATGCCATTATGCATGTGGACGACGAAAACTATGGCGAAAACGTGATCTGTCAGGTCTTCCAGCAGGGCTTTAAGCTGGGTGACAAGATCGTCCGCTTCGCAATGGTACAAGTTGCAAATTAAAAATTACAAATTACAAATTATAAATTGTCCCGAAGGGACACCGCAATTTGTAATTATGAATTTATAATTCCTTAAACAATTCCATTTATTTAGGAGGATTTTTATTATGGGTAAGATTATCGGTATTGACTTGGGTACAACCAACTCTTGTGTAGCCGTTCTGGAAGGCGGCGAGCCTGTCGTCATCGCCAACGCCGAGGGCGGCAGAACCACTCCCTCTGTGGTGGGCTTCTCCAAGACCGGCGAGCGTCTGGTGGGTCAGGTGGCAAAGCGTCAGGCGGTCACCAATGCGACCCGCACCGTCGCTTCCATCAAGCGTCACATGGGCGAAAACTACCGTGTGGACATCGACGGCAAGGGCTACACTCCTCAGGAGATCTCCGCAATGATCCTGCAGAAGCTGAAGACCGACGCTGAGGCTTATCTGGGCACCACCGTCACCGAGGCGGTCATCACCGTTCCCGCATACTTCTCTGCCGCACAGCGCCAGGCGACCAAGGACGCAGGCAAGATCGCGGGTCTGGATGTGAAGCGTATCGTCAACGAGCCTACCGCAGCGGCTCTGGCTTACGGTCTTGACAAGGAAAGCGAGCAGACCATCATGGTCTACGACTTGGGCGGCGGCACCTTCGACGTCTCCATTCTGGAGATCGGCGACGGTCTCGTGGAAGTCAAGGCAACCGCAGGCGATACCCGTCTGGGCGGCGACGACTTTGACCAGCGCATCATGGACTATCTGGTCGCAGAATTCAAGAAGGAAGAGGGCATCGACCTCAGCACCGACCGCTCCGCTATGCAGCGTTTGAAGGAAGCTGCTGAAAAGGCAAAGATCGAGCTGTCCGGCGTGACCCCTACGGTCGTCAACCTGCCCTATAACACTGCAAACGCAGAGGGTCCCAAGCACATGGACATCACCATCACCCGCGCCAAGTTCAACGAGCTGACCCACGATCTGGTGGAGCGCACCCTCAAGCCCGTCAATCAGGCGATGAGCGACGCCGGTCTGAAGCCCAGCGATCTTGACAAGGTTCTGCTGGTTGGCGGTTCTACCCGTATTCCTGCTGTTCAGGAAGCAGTCAAGAACATCACCGGCAAGGAAGGCTTCAAGGGCATCAACCCCGACGAGTGTGTCGCTGTGGGCGCAGCCATTCAGGGCGGCGTTCTCACCGGCGACGTGCAGGACATCCTGCTGCTGGACGTTACTCCCCTGTCTCTCGGTATTGAGACCATGGGCGGCGTGTTTACCCGTCTGATCGAGCGCAACACCACCATCCCCACCCGCAAGAGCCAGATCTTCTCCACCGCCGCTGACGGTCAGACCTCTGTTGAGGTCCACGTCCTGCAGGGCGAGCGTGAGATGGCTGCTTACAATAAGACCCTCGGTCGCTTCCAACTGAGCGGTATCGCTCCCGCACCCCGCGGCATTCCCCAGATCGAAGTCACCTTCGACATCGACGCCAACGGCATTGTCAAGGTCTCCGCAAAGGATCTGGGTACCGGCAAGGAGCAGAACATCTCCATCACCGCTTCCACCAACCTGAGTCAGGAAGACATCGACAAGGCTGTCCGTGAGGCAGAGCAGTTCGCTGCCGAAGACAAGGCAAAGAAGGAAGAGGTCGACACCCACAACATGGCGGATCAGACCGTCTATCAGACCGAAAAGACCCTTGCCGATCTGGGCGACAAGATCTCCGCTGATGAGAAGGCAACCATCCAGACCGCTGTTGACAAGCTCAAGGAGCTGAACAAGGGCAACGATATCGAAGCCATCAAGGCTGCCACCGAGGAAGTCCAGAAGGCATTCTACGCCGTTTCCGAGAAGCTGTATCAGCAGGCAAATCCGCAGGGTCAGCCCGGTGCGCAGGGCGGCGACGACGGCGTCGTGGATGCCGACTACGAGACGGTCGACTAAGTATAAGCATCATAAGGGGCGGCATCACCGCCCCTTGTTGGTGTATTTATTATGCTATCGGTAGGGCGGGGGCTTGCCCCCGCCGGTCGATTTACTGTGTAAATCGACATCGCTGAAAGCGATAAAATATTTTTTGTGGCGGGAGCAAGCACCCGCCCTACCTTGTGTTGCATTCACATTTGAGGTGAATTTATGGCAGATAAAAGAGATTATTATGAGGTGCTGGGTGTTGACAAAAGTGCCAGTGCGGAGGATATCAAGAAGGCCTACCGCAAGATGGCACTGAAGTACCACCCGGACCGCAATCCCGATAATAAGGAAGCGGAGGAGAAGTTCAAGG
Organism: Faecousia sp.; assembly: GCA_045580465.1. Lineage (GTDB taxonomy): Bacteria > Bacillota > Clostridia > Oscillospirales > Oscillospiraceae > Faecousia. Next base: position 1,667 of record JAZNNV010000110.1, on the reverse strand, counting down.
AGGCGGCGGAAGCCTACGAGATCCTCTCTGACGATGAAAAACGCTCCCGTTACGATCGGTTCGGTCATGCGGGCGTCGATCCCAATGCCGGTGGGGGCGATCCCTTCGGCGGTGGCTTTGGCGGCTTCGGCGACTTTGGCGATCTGGGCGATATTTTCGGCTCGTTCTTTGGCGGCGGCTCCCGCAGCGCCCGTCAAAACGGCCCGATGCGTGGCGAAAATGTGGGCGCTCGGCTGGAGCTGACCTTTGAGGAAGCAGCCATCGGCTGCGAGAAGGAAGTGGCGGCGCAGCGCATCGAAAACTGCGGTGCTTGTCACGGTACCGGCTCTGCTGACGGTGCTGTCGAGACCTGCTCCTACTGCCGCGGTGCCGGTCAGGTGCGCACCACCCAGAATTTCATGGGCTTCAACATGCAGTCCACCAGCGTCTGTCCCCAGTGTAACGGTCGGGGAAAAGTGGTCAAGAATCCCTGCTCCACCTGCCGTGGCAAGGGCAAGGTGCGCCGCACCCAGCGGATCAAGGTGAAAGTGCCTGCAGGTGTGGATCAGGGTCAGAGTGTCCGTGTGCGCGGTGAGGGCTGCGTCGGTACGAACGGCGGTCCCAACGGCGATCTGCTGGTGGAGATCTCCATCCGCCGTCATCCCGTCTTTACGAGAGAGAATTTTACCGTCTGCTGTGAAGTACCGCTGTCCTTTACCCAAGCGGCGCTGGGTGCAAAAATTCAAGTGCCCACCCTCGACGGTAAGGTGGAATTTGACATCCCCGAAGGAACACAGACGGGTACGACCTTTACATTGCGGGAAAAGGGTATTCCCTACGTCAATAACCCCCGCCGCAGAGGCGATCACCGCTTTACGGTGGTGGTGGAGACCCCCACCAAGCTGACCCGGGAGCAAAAGGAGCTGCTGCAGAAGCTGGACGAGGCCATGGACAACAAGTCCACCCCCAAGCGCAAGAAGTTTTTTGATACCCTAAAGGACTTTTTTGACTGAGGAGAAGCCTATGAAACGATCTGATTATATCAGCTGGGACGAATACTTTATGGGCATTGCCCTGCTGGCGGCACGACGCAGCAAGGACCCCAGCACCCAGGTGGGTGCCTGTATCGTGTCGCCGGATAATATCATTATTTCCACCGGCTATAACGGTATGCCCAAGGGGTGCTCCGACGATGAATTTCCCTGGGCCCGTGAGGGCGAGGATACCAAGTATCCCTATGTGGTGCATGCGGAACTGAACGCCATTTTGAATGCCAATGGCCGTGACCTGCGGGGCAGCCGGATCTATGTGGCGCTGTTTCCCTGTAACGAGTGCGCCAAGGCTATTATCCAAAGCGGCGTAAAGCAGGTGATCTACCTGTCTGACAAGTACGCGGACTCCATGACCAATTTGGCTTCCAAGCGGATGCTGGATGCCGCCGGTGTAGCGTACATCCCCATGAAAACGGACATAACAGCGCTGACGCTGAACTTTGTCCCGGAGGAAAACCGATAAACAAAAATGAGGCTGTTTTACAGCCTCATTTTTCAGAGTGTCAAAAAAGCCGTCAATCGTCAAAACGCAGTGTTTGATGATTGGCGGTTCGTTCTATCGTAGGGAATGCATTTATGCATTCCGAAAAAGACCAAGGTGACAGGAAAGCCTTGCTTCGCAAGATGTTTTGACTT
>JAZNNV010000109.1:0-10493 GCA_045580465.1 Faecousia sp. | reverse complement strand
AGCCATGTCGTTCTGTGAGCCAAGGAGTTGTGTGATGAAATTGTCTTCCTAAGACCGCTTGGCCTCCGACTTCCCTCGGCAATTTCTCCCGTGGGTATAACGGCGCAATGTCCGACAGCAATCTGGTCAACATTCCCTATTATTGCTATAAATTTGACGGTCGTGTCGATATTCTTGAGCAGACTGCGGATACGATCAGAAGGTATATGGATTATTCTATGGCAGCCCGTGACGAGCGCGGTCTGGTTGCCAATGGTCTCAATGACTGGGCGCAGCCGGGTCGCAGCATGGGTGTTACTACTGACTGTGCTTTGGTGGACAGTACGATCCTGATCGATATGTGCAAAAAGTGCATGGTCATTTTCGGCGTTCTCGGTGATGAAGCATGGGTTGAAAAGTGCGCTGTCTTTGCCCGGGAGCTGCGTGAGGCAGTCCGCGAACACCTGATCGATTATGATATTATGGGAACAAAGGATGGCGCTCAGACCGCACAGGCGCTCGTCTTGGCAACAGGCATCTTTACGCAGGAAGAATACCCTGCCGCCTATCAGGAGCTGATCAACCGCATTAAGCAGAAGCACGATCATGTCTACTGCGGCATGGTGGGTCTTCGGTTCATTTTCCATGTTCTGTTGGAGAACGGCGACGGCGATCTGGCATACAAGATGATCACCCGTCCTGATGCACCGTCCTACGGTAATATGATCACCCGGGGCGCGACAGCGTTGTGCGAATGCCTTGAGGACAACCGCTTCAATTCCTCTGAGAATCATCATTTCTTCGGTGATATTCTCAATCTGTTCATCTCGGACTATGCCGGTCTTCGTGTCAATCCCAATATGGATAACATCAATGAAGTGCTGATCAAGCCGGCATTTGTATCGGCTTTGAGCTGGGCAGAAGCTTCCTATACCACCAAGTGCGGTACTGTGACCACCAAGTGGGAGAAAACGGATGATGGTTATGCGGTATCCGTTACCATGCCGGAGGGTGTGACCGGCAATATTTGCCTCAATGGCGAACTGACAGCCTTGCCGGTTAGCACAAGCAGCTGGAAAGTCTGTATCTAAAGGAGATTTGGCTATGGAAATCATGAAAATTATTGCGGCAAAGGCTGCGAATTTACACGGAGCGAAGATTCCCACCATCGCATTTTTGGGCGACAGCGTTACCCAGGGCTGTTTTGAATGCTACCGAACCAACGAAGGTGGCATTCAGACAGTTTTCGACAAGGATCATGCCTATCATCGTTATGTTGACCGCATTTTGTCCATGCTCTACACCAATGTTCCCATCAACATCATCAATGCGGGCATCAGCGGTGATACCACGGGCGGCGGTCTGGAGCGGCTGGAGCGGGATGTGCTTTGCCACAAGCCGGACCTGACGGTTGTCTGTTTTGGACTGAATGACTGCATCAGTGGTCTGAAGGGGCTGGAAACCTACAAGGAAAACCTGCGCAAGATCTTCACTGCTTTGAAAGAAAGCGGCAGCGAAGTGATCTACATGACTGCCAATATGGTCAATACTGCAATTAGCTGCCATCTGAGCATTGAAGAGCTTCTGACAACTGCCAACAACAGCATGAAGCGTCAGAAGGATGGTATTCCCAAAGCCTACTTTGACGGCGGTATGGAAGTTGCCAAGGCTTGCGGCATCAAAATTTGCGACGTGCATGCCAAGTGGGAGCAGCTGGCAAACAACGGCGTGGACGTGACGGAGCTGCTTGCCAACAAGATCAATCACCCCACCCGTGAGATGAACTGGATGTTCGCCTACGAGCTGGTCAATACCATGATGAGTGAATGAAAAAAGTGCATCCGATCTTCATCGGATGCACTTTTTCTTATATCTGCGTACCGTAGGCGGTGCCTTCGTATTCGTCCATGAACCATTCAGCTGTCTTTGTCATTTTGACGGAGATATTGACGCCTTCGAAGGTGAAGTGTGCCTTCAGATTGCCTAAGTTGTTGTCGATGACATAAACACGAAGCAGCAGTTCGTTTTCCTTGACCCAAACCGCGGATGCGAAGGCGTTCAGCTCGCGACCGCTGAGGACGTTGATCTGATGGTCGTAGTAGTGCTTTTCGGGGAAGAGGAAGCACTGATTCTTTGCCATACCGAAGGGAATTTCCTTGTCGCCCCGCAGGGTCTTGTACTTCAGAACGCCGTGATCGTTCTCAAACTCAAAACGCAGGGACTGGATCTGCATGGGATTGATCGAAAGGGCGTAATCCTTTCCGTTCACCGCAGCGGCAGTGGGGGAGAAGGCATCGCCTGCCGGGACGGGGACTTTCAGATTTGCAAGGCGGTCTTCCAATGCCTTTTGTGCGGCAGGATCTTCTGCATAGGGCGCACCGATATGGTCGGTGATGTGCTCCTTGATCAGGTCAAAGATGCCGTCGTAGTCGGGCTCACCTTGGGTATCACCATAGAAGACGGCAACAAAATCCTTGTGGGGCAGGACAATGGCGCACTGTGCGCCCATGCCGGTAAAGGCAAAGCCGTTTTCGTAGGTCTGCCAAATTTGATAGCCGTAGCCGCGACCTTGGGTGGCGGTCAGCGCAAATTCGTTGCTGTTGTCGATGAGATTGGAGGTTGCTTCGTCAATGTAGTCGACCGGCAGCAGCTGCTTTCCGTGTGCAACACCACGGTTCTTGACGAGAGTTGCGAGACGTACGGTGTCGCGAAGTCTTGCAATGACGCCGGAGCCACCCCAGGAGCGTCCGTCGGGGGACTGGATACAGAACGCATCTTCGGAGAAGCCGATCTCACGAAGTGCCACATCCTTCAGATATTCCAGAAACGGTTTGCCGGTGACGCGCTCAATGATACAGTCCAGCATATAAGTACCGCAGGTGTCGTATTTGAAACGTGTACCGGGGTGAAGGGCAGGCTCGGTATTGAAAAAGCAGTATTCCCAGTCGGGAACATAGCGCCCGTAGGGCTGCTGTTCGAACTGAGTGGACATCATCAGCAAATTGCGGATGGTGACCTCTGCGGTATAGGGGTGCAGGTTTTCCGGGAGCTTATCGGGAAAAAACTTGTAAACCGGATCATCAAGGAAAATCTTGCCTTCCGCAACCAGCGCGCCGATGGCTATGGAAGTGTAGGATTTGCTGGTGGAGTACATTCTGTGCAGAAAATCCTTATGGATGGGCGCATAATAGCCCTCTGCGAAAATGTTGTCGCCACGCAGGAACGCAAAACCGTGCAGCATGATCCGGCGATTTTCGACGGCGTCCAGAAATGCGTGAATGTTTTCGTAAGAGATACCGCAGGCTGCAGGTGTGGCAAAACCGAAATTATCCTTGGGCATAGAGATACCTCCAAATCAACCTGCAAAAAGAATGCCCAGCAGCAGGCAGGTCTGACCGATGGCGTTGATGATCTGTGCGGTCCAGTTGGATTTGGCATCATCATTGGAGAATTTGTGCTTGCGAAACCAACCCATGAAGATCATCAGTCCGATCCATGCGACAAAGAACAGCAGGGAAGGCAGGCTGATCAGAGAAGCGCCCACAGCTGCCCAGTTGATCTTGCCGAAGCCGATGATAAAGGAGATCAGCATGAGAAGAAAGCCCGCGCCCTGCATCGGCAGAAAGGGCTTGTTCAGCCAGCGAAGATCCTTTTTGCTGATGCCCAGCACCAGTTTCCATGCCACCTTCAGGCAGCCTGCCAGCACAGAAAGTGCTGCGCCGATCATAAACAGAGGAGAGTCAAAACGGCTTGCGATGATGACCATGCTGATGCCGAAGCTCAGCACGGGGATCGCATCCACAAGTGCCAGTCCCACAGTAAAACCTTCCATAATGTAAACCTCCTGAAACTTCTATGCCCATTATAGCACCTTTGACTCTGGAAATCCATAAAAGAATTGACACAATTTAATAAAAATGCTATGCTTATAGTGAACATGTTCATAAAGGAGAGATGCACATGAACAGCAAGCAATTAAAGGCGGAAAGAGTTCAGCTTTTCCGTGATGCAGCCAACTTCAAAAAGACAGAACGTATCCCGCATTTTGCTAATGTGGTCACTTGGAAGGTCTTCGATGCCGGCTATACGCTGGATCAGGCGATGACCAATTTCAACGTTCTGGAGGAGACCGTCGTCAAATTTCTGGAGCGATATCCTGTAGATGGCTTGATGGATGTGGGTATCCGCAATCAGTTCACTGTTACCGAAGCCTTCGGCGAGAACGGCTACTATTATTACGATGAGAACGTGGTCGGCATCCATGACCATGCCCACTGTACCGTGGAAACTCTGCAGCAGTATCTGGATGACCCCGAGAAGTATGCTTGGGAAGTGATCCTGCCGAAGAAGTACGGCGCAAGCTGGGATGAAAAGGGTCTTTCCGTCTGGAAGAAGACATGGTCTGAGTATATGCGCTATACCATGTACATCCTGCACATGGCAGGCATTACCGGCAAACAGTACGGTCTGCCGAGCCTTTCTCCCAACAATCCCATGAGCGGCGCGATCGTGCTGGGCATCGAGGAGCTGTTTTCCAATCTTTTGGGTATTCAGCAGCTTTCCGTCGCCATGCGCCGCAATCCCGATGAGATCGAGGCATTCTGCAACCGCTGGGATGCGGAACGCATCACCCCTGCCATCGAGAAAATCAAAAAGGGCAAGGGTCCCAATTACAAGTACTGCTTTGACTCTTCTATTTTGATGCTGGCGCACAATGTGATGAACAAGAAGCAGTTTGAGCGCTTTTACTGGCCGCATCTGAAGGAGCTGCTGGATGCCTACGCCGAAAAAGGCATGAATATCCGCATTTTCACGGAAGGTTCGATCCTTCGTTTTGCCGAGTATTTCAAGGACTATCCCAAGGGCGTGCTGACCTTCCACATCGAGCAGGACGATCCCTTTGCATTCCGTGAGGCATTGCCGAACGTGTGCATTATGGGCGGTCTGACCACCGAGCTGCTGAACAACGGCACGCCGGAGGAGTGCGTCGCCTACACCAAGCGCCTTTGCGACGAGTTGGGCAAGGATGGCGGCTTTATCCTCTCTGAGGGCAAGATGCTCTCTTACCGCAACGATGCCAAGCGCGAGAACTACAAGGCTGTCTGCGACTTTGTCGCAAACTACAGACTGTGAGGTGCCGATATGGAAAAGAATGTCTTCAAGTCCTATCCGGAAGGCTATCAGAAGCTGATGAAAAAGCTGGTGCCGTGGTACTACGGTCCCATGCGCAAGAAGATGATGCGCCTGCTGCTGACAATTTTGACGGATGGTTAAGTTATGATTATTATTGGTGAGAAAATCAACGGCGCGATCCCCTCTGTGAAACAGGCGATCGCGGACAAAAATGAAGCGCTGATTATTGAACGAACTCGCGCGCAGGCTGCTGCAGGCGCGGATTTTCTGGACTGTGCGCCCAGCACGGCAACGGAAATCGAATATGAGACCATGGTTTGGCTCATTGGCTTGATGCAGGGAGCAACCGATGTGCCGCTGTGCATCGACAGTCCCAACGCAAAGCTTTTGGCGCGGATCCTTGAGGAGGGTCACCTCACAAGACCCGGTATGGTCAATTCCGTCAACGAGGAAGGGGATAAGTGCGAAACCATCTTCCCCCTCATCGCCGGAACGCCTTGGCAGGTGGTAGGTCTGACCTGCGATCAGGATGGCATTCCCGCCGATCCCGTGAAAAAAGTGGAGATCGCCAAGCAGATCATAGATAAGGCAGACAAGTACGGCGTGGCGCTTTCTCAACTGCACATTGACCCCTGCGTCATGGCGCTTGCGACCATGCCTACTGCAATGCAGGATTTTGCCTATTGCATTGAGCATATCCATGCCTATGCACCTGAAGTCAAGGTCACCGGCGCTATTTCGAACATCAGCTTCGATATGCCCGCCCGCAAGTATGTCAACATGAACTGCATGGCATATGCCATCGCAGCAGGTCTTGACAGTGCCATCATGGATCCCTGCTCTCAGGATATGATGGGTACGATCTATGCCTGCGAAGCGCTGAGAATGCAGGATAAGGGCGGCAGAAAATACAACCGCGCATACCGCAAGGGTCTGTTTGGACAAAAGAAATAAGGAGGAAAAACAATGGATTTTGAGAATTTGGCAGTCGCCATGGGCGAACTGGACGAGGATACCGTTAAGGAAATTCTGGAAGCAGTTGACAGTGTGGAAGCTGCCAATGCAGCCATGGAAGCCTGCCAGAAGGGCATGGACACCGTGGGCAAGCTCTTTGAAGAGGGCGAGTATTTTGTCGGCGATCTGATCTACGCAGGCGAGCTGATGACCGATGCTGTGGAAGTGCTGAAGCCCTATCTTGCAGGCGCGGAAACTGCTGGCAGTAAGACCAAGATGATCCTCTGCACCGTCAAGGACGACCTGCACGACATCGGCAAGAATATTGTCCGTTCCATGCTGGAAGCCAACGGCTTCGAGGTGCTGGATCTGGGCATCGACTGTCCTGCTGAAAAGGTGGTGGAAACTGCCAAGGCGGAGGGGATCAAGATCGTCGCACTGTCCGGCGTTCTGACGCTGGCGCTGGATTCCATGAAGGCAACTGTGGATGCCATCAAGGCAGCGGGTCTTGACTGCAAGATCATCATCGGCGGCGCGCCCGTTTCCGCGGAGGCATGCGCCAACATCGGTGCTGACGAGTGGGCGCACAGCCCTCAGAAGACCGTTGCGACCTGCAAGGCATGGTCTGAATAATAAGAATCAGCGCCCTACCAATCGGTAGGGCGCTGTGCTTTATAGGTTTTGGAATTCTTTAAGTCCCTTTTTGTGCAGGAGGATCACACCTGCCATCAGGCAGCCCTGCGAAACGCAGTTAATGCTCTGTTCCGCCCAGTTGACCCAAGCCTGCGTGGAGTCCTGACTGGACATATAGCCCATCGCCATAGCGCAGACAAAGGAAGCGATGAAAAGGATCATGACTGCACCCTTTTTCATCTTGGCAGCTACGATGCTCAATGCGGTGCACATACCGCCCAGACCCAGCACCATCATCATGATGAAGGGCATGGAACTGGCAAAAACGGGAGGGGCAACGGAAAGAGCAGCGCTCTTTTTCTTCTGCGCCACCATCAGGATCAGACCGATGCCGACGAAGAGAAGACCCAGAGAGTTGACGGGCATGAACATTTCTTCGAGTGCGACGAAGTCGCAGATGTTCGCGGCATACAGAAGCTTCCACAGTGCTTTACAGAAGCCGGCAAGGAAGACGTTGACACCGCCGGCAGCCAGCAGGGTGTAGGCAGCTTTGCCCATCTTGTTGTAAAGGTCACGCAGCAACAGTACTGCGCTGACGCCAAAGAAAATCACCGGGACAAAGTCCATCAGTGCCATGGGAATCGTGAAGTTGTACATTCGATTACCTCTCTTTCAGAAAAAGGGTCATCCTGCGATGACCCTTTTGATTTTAAGCGACCAGCCACTTGTGCTTCTTCACACTGTACAGGGGAATGAAGGGCAGCAAAATGGGAACGGTGGTGACATACTTCTGATACTCAGGATCGTTGCCGTAGTTCTTATCCTGACGGATCTCCAGACGGCGCGCGCCGCTGAACATAACGAAGATGATGCCGATGTAACCAATGGCGATGACGATCCACTGACCCCAGTGTGTCGCGCCGCCAAAGGCGGTGACGAGAACACCCGTCCAGAAGATCATTTCACCAAGATAGTTGGGGCAGCGGACGATGCGGTAAAGACCTGTGTCCACAAAGCGGCGGGGATTGACTTTTTTGGCGGCATTTTTCTGCAGATCAGCTGCGGTTTCAAGCACCAGACCCAGCAGCATGATGCCGGCACCAATGTAAACCGTCAGGTTATCAGCCATGGCGTTGTGCAGGCGGTAGAAGACGCCGGAGGTCTGAGTGACGTACAGCAGCGCACAGGTGACCCAAATGGCGATCTTCACACCAAAAGGAACGGTGCTGCCTTCCTTGATCTCGCCCTTCATGTTCTTTTTGTAGGAGCTGCTGCCCAGCTCACGAATGGCAAGATAGCCGCCAAGGCGCAGACCGTAAATGATGAACAGAGCGCAGCAAAGGATCGTGCCGAGGGTCAGGCTCTTTCCGTAGAGGAGCAGCATTGCGATGCCCTCTGCAGCGATGGAGAAACCATAGCCGAGGGAAATGAACCAAACGTAATTCTTAAAGCCGATGGCGCTGACCAGCATACAGATGGCAAACAGCAGCCAGAAATTCAAAGGTAAAACCATGATCGATGCTCCTTATTTCTTGTTCTTTTCTTTTGCCCGTTTGTCGTTGATGATCTGCATTTCCTTTGCAGTGATCAGCTCGCAGTTGTTTTCACGCGCCCATTCCACGCAGCCCTTCAGCACGAGGGGCAGGAAAACGCGGGGAACATTGAGGATCATTTCAAGGGCATCGTCGGTGAACTTGACCTTGTCATCAGCGCGGTCGGCGGCATAGCGGACGGAATCAAGGCTCTGCTTGCGGATGGGAAGCAGCTCCGCGCGCATTCTGGTCTTGCGGTGGAACCAGAAGTTCTTGCTGTCGCGGTAGCCGTAGTCAACGGGCAGGGAGGGAAAGTCCTTGGCGCGAACGCCGTTGATGATGGCATCGGCATACTTTTTCTTCATCAGGATCTTGTCGACCTTCAGGATGAAGTGCGCGCCGAACTTGCTGGTGATGCCGTTGAAATCATGATAGGGAGGCTCGTAGCCGTTGAGATTGCCGGGCTGATCATCCTGGGCGTTGTCAAGCTCACGGACCCAGGTACACTCGATGACCTGAATGGCGTCGGTCAGAACCATGGGACGTTCGCCCTCTGCCTGACCGGCTTCCAGCTTAAAGTTGCATTTGGGCATCTTGTCCTCGGGTTTGTCACCAGGCCAAGAGAGCTTGACGCATTCCTTGAAGGTCTTGGGCTTGTCGTCAACAAAATTGATGGCGCATTTGCCGGTACGCAGGATGTTCTGGGCAGTGTTGGAGCTGTTGCGGCAGGAAAGCAGCATGGCGTAGTAATCTTTGCCTGCCCCGTAATAAGGCTGCACCAGAGAGTAAGGACCCAGCGTGGTGCTGCCATCCTCGCAGAGGGTGGAGATCACAACGGTGGGCATGGGGAAGAACAGAGAGGTCTGGTAGAAATTGTCTACCACACGCAGGTTTTCAAAGCTGGACATAATACATCCTCCTTATTAAAAGGACCGCACAACATGCGGTCCATAAATGACTATAAACAGCACATCAAAATAGCTTTTTAATCATGCTGAAGATCTCGTCGAAGGGCTTTCCGGCGACAGTCCACGTCAGCAGGCTTTCCGCAATAAACTGGGAAGCATAGTCGCTTTCCGTGAAGTGGCGCAACGGCTGTGCCAGCTGATCCCGCAACAGAGCGTGATAGCTGCCAAAAGAACCTGCGAAGCTGGCGGCGGCGGTTTCGTCGCTGAAAATTGCCATGTGACGGGCGGCAAATGCGGAAAGCTGGTCATATATGCACAGACAGACCGGGCGGGGAGAGTCAGAGTAGGTGCTGACGGCTCCGATGGCAGCGATGCACTGCTTCCAGTCGTCCAGCAGGTATCTGGCAACCAGCGCCTCTTTGGAGGGGAAGTAGTTGTACACCGTTCCGACACCGACACCGCAGGCTTTCGCTACAGAGCGGATAGTCATGGCGCTGTAGCCGGCTTCCTCGATCTGCATTCTTGCTTCCGCAATCAATCTGGCTTCCGGGTTTTCGATGATCTTAGGCATAGGATCTCCTTTTATGAACACGTTCACATAAATATAGTATAAGTATGTTTTTATCTGTTGTCAAGGGTCAGAACAGAATACAGGCGGTATAGGTGACAGTTTTTTCGCCGTGGTGATAGGCAAGCCTGTTATCCCTGCAAACGTCTGTGACAAATAGTCCATAGCCTTCCATGGAGGCGCATGCCTTTGTGGGAAAGCGGCAGGGGGCGGGGTAGGAGCATACATCACAGATCCGGCAGCCGCCGCTGCCCAGGCACAGCGCATCAGGGTACTGAGAACGGATGGCCTGCGCCAGCGTGTAAAACTGCAGTAAGTGCTGCCGTTCCGTTTCACGGTAAATCTTGGTGTCGATGGTCTTGCGGAGCTTGCCAACAGTTTGCAGGAGTATACCGCGGGTATAGCTGCGCATTTGTGTCTGACATTGCTCAAGAGTACCGCAGTTGGGCGGGCAGGTATGATTTTTCCCGTAAGCGCCGCACTTGTCGGATGCGCACATGGCACGCACATCCTCCCGCGCAGTCAGCTTTTGCGTATCAAGAGGAACGGCTTCGGTAAAGCCGAGGGAAATCGCCCGTTTGCACCAGTAGGATGCTTCTGTATCAAAATACATGGACTTGGCGAATGCACCTGCCCATGGGGGCAAGGTTGCAAGCTGCAGATATTCTACGGCTGAAACGATGCGATCGGTATGGGAAAAGGCTGCATTGTCGCATGCCATGAGCTGCGCGCCGCTGCCGGCAGCGTTTCCGATGGGGATGATCTTATCCTCAAGCTCCGGGGGGA
>JAZNNV010000108.1:0-1836 GCA_045580465.1 Faecousia sp. | reverse complement strand
CGCCGGTCTTGGCAAAGCCAATGCCACCGCGGACAGCGCGGACATACTCATCCTCAATCCAGATGCCCACGGGGGCAAGACCGCTTTCATAGTAAGCGCCGCTGGGAGCAAGGATGATCATAAAGAGATAGGTTTTAGACGGAGCAACGCCCAAAAACTCATCGGTAGCGATGATGAAGGGGCGGATGTACAAGGACGTACCCGGCTCGGTGGGGATCCAGTCCCGATCCACATCCACAACGGTGCTGACAGCCTGCACGAAATCTTCAACGGGAATCTGGGGAATCACCAGACGGTCGTTGGTGGAATTGGTGCGCTTGGCGTTCATGTCGGGGCGGAACAGATAAACTTCGCCATCCTCATTCTTGTAAGCCTTCAGACCTTCGAACATCTCCTGACCGTAGTGGTAGACCATGGCGGCAGGGGAGAGGCTGATGTTGTGGAACGGCTCGACCCGGGGATCGTGCCAGCCCTTGCCCTCGGTGTAGTTCATGACGAACATGTGGTCTGTAAAGATCTTGCCGAAGCCCAGCTTCTGACCCTTGGCGGGCTTTTCCTTGGGTTCGGTCGTCTTGATAATCTTAATATCCAGCATAGGGAACATCCTTTCAAACGTAATCGTAGCCGATTTGCAGAGCCTTGCAGTTGATGTCGATCAGGTTTACCTTCTTGGCGGGGATAAAAGCCTCGAAGGTCTCTTTGTTATTCTCGAATGCGACAGCGCCGGTCTCCTTGATGACCTTGCCGGTCAGAACCATATTGGAAAGGGTGGCAAAGCCCGCATCCTTGGCAAGCTGGGTCGCGGGGATGTAGAACACATCCACATCGGTGCGCTCGACCTTGGCATCGATCAGGGTGGAGTCGATGAAGATCTTGCCGCCGGGGACGACGGAGTCGACAAACTTCTGAAGGCTGGGCAAATTCATAGCGACCAGCACATCAGGCTCAGTGATGATGGGGCTGCCCACGGGCATATCGGAGAGAATGACGGAGCAGTTTGCCGTGCCACCGCGCATCTCAGGACCGTAAGAGGGCAGCCAAGAGACATTCTGCTCTTCCAGCATGCCCTTGTAGGCGAGAAACTTACCGGCAAACAGAACGCCCTGTCCGCCGAAGCCTGCAATCAGGATCTGAGTGGTTTTCATTTTGCGGCCTCCTCCTTTGCAGCGGTTCTGTCCTTATAGACACCGATGGGATAGTAGGGAAGCATATCGCTTTCCACCCACTCCAGCGCCTGCTGGGGAGTCATACCCCAGTTGGTGGGGCAGGCGGAAACCACTTCCACAAGGCTGAAGCCCTTGCCTTCCATCTGGTTCTGGAATGCCTTCTTGATCGCCTTCTTGGCGTTCTTGACGTTCTTGACGTTGTTGACAGCCACACGAGTCACATACTCAGGACCCTCCAGCGTTGCCAGCATTTCGCAAACACGGATGGGCCAACCGCAGTGGTTGACGTCACGACCATAAGGGGAGGTCTGGGTGACCTGACCGGGAAGGCTGGTGGGTGCCATCTGACCGCCGGTCATGCCGTAGATGGCATTGTTGACGAAGATGACGGTGATATTTTCGTTTCTTGCGGCGGCGTGGACAGTTTCAGCCATGCCGATGGAGGCAAGGTCGCCATCACCCTGATAGGTGAAAACCACGTTCTCCGGACGGCAACGCTTGATGCCGGTGGCAGTGGCAGGCGCACGGCCGTGGGCAGCCACAATCATATCGCAGGCAAAGTAGTCATAGGCCATAACGGCGCAGCCCACGGGGGCAACACCGATCGCCTGACCCTCAATGCCCAGCTCGTCGATCGCTTCCGCAACCAGACGGTGGATGATGCCATGGG
>JAZNNV010000107.1:0-7534 GCA_045580465.1 Faecousia sp. | reverse complement strand
TGCGTTTTCGGAAATTACGGTGGTTTTGGTGTTCATGGGAGATCCTCCGGGATATACTTCTTCAAATTAAAAGTATAGCATTTTTTGCGGTGTTTTTCAAGTATTGCTGTGGGTAAAATGCAGAAATTGTAAACAATATATGTTTAAGCTTGCTTTTCTTTGGGTTTCATGATAAACTTGTCCCATTCTATGCCCAGTCGGTGGGAGAAAGAGGAAACTATGAAATGCACAAAATGCGGCACGGAGGTCGAAAACGGCGTTACCGTGTGCCCGAACTGCGAAACGGAGCTGGACAGCAAGAGAAAGTCCATGAAGCAGCGCAGAAAAGAAAAAACGAAAAAGCTGGTCATCGGCATTACGGCTGGTATTCTTGCGGTTGCCCTGACCCTGACACTGATCCTCGTCGGCATCAACGACGGCTGGGGTCGTGAGAATAACATCTACAAGAAGCAGAGCTACGGCACTGCCGGCTGGATCGCTTCCCTGAACAGTGACCGTACGGTGGTCACCCTCGGTGATTACACCCTGAGCAACGGTGAGCTGCAGGTGCTTTATACCCTGCAGGTGCTTGATTTTCTCAACACCTATGGCAGTTACCTGACCAATGCGGAGCTTGATTTGGCGCTGCCTTTGAGTGATCAGGTCTATGACAAGGAAACCGGTCTGACCTGGGAACAGTTCTTCCTCCAGCAGGCGATCACCACGTGGGTGGAGTACTGCGCCATCAACACCGCTGCCGATAAGGCAGGCTATCAGCTGCCTGAGGAGTTTTCCACGCATCTTGCAGAGCTGGAAGAGACTATCAAAGCAAGCGCTGAAAAGGACGGCTTCTCCAGTATCGATGAGATGCTGCAGGAGGATCTTGGCAGCAATGTCCGCTACAAGCACTACTACAGCTATCTGTCCATGTACTACAAGAATAATCTCTACATGGGCGAGCTGATCGACCAGATGGAGGTCACCTATTCGGAGATCGAAAAGTACTTCGAGGAAAACGAGGACACTCTGAAGCAGAGCAACGGTGTTACCAAGAAGACCGGCGATTTCGTGGATGTCCGTCACATTCTGGTCATGCCCAAGGGCGGCACGCTGAGCGAGGACGGCAAGACCACCGTCTACTCCGACGAGGAGTGGGAAGCCTGCCGCGTCAAGGCACAGGCGATCTATGACGAGTGGCTCAACGGTGAGAAGACCGAGGATAGCTTTGGCGAGCTCGCCAACGAGAAGAGCGAGGATCAGGACGGCAAGGTGACCAATGGCGGTCTGTACGAAAATGTTGCCAAGGGGCAGATGGTCACGGAATTCAATGACTGGATCTTTGACGATACCCGCAACCCCGGCGATCACGGTCTTGTGAAGACCCAATACGGCTACCACGTGATGTATTTTGTGGAGTCTGAGGCGATCTGGATCCGCTTCTGCCGTGCCGGTATTCAGAATCAGAGACTGGCAGATATGATCGACAAATTTGTCGACGATTCGGAATGGACGATTGATTTCGGTGCTGTCGTGCTGGATAATCTGGAACTGAACAAATGATTTTTGCGGACCTGCAGCAATTGCTGCAGGTCCGTTTCTCAGCGGAGAAAGCTGTCGAAAATGTGATTTTTTATTGACAGATATGCCGCAATCGTGATATAGTTTCCACGTATTGAGATTTGGGAGGAGACTATATGACACCCGAAAAAAGTCCGAACAAGGCAGGAAAGAAGCAGTTTGTGCTGACAAGCCGCATGCTGATGATCTTTGCCTGCGTTTTGTTTGTTGTCCTGATCGCGCTGCTTGTGCTTTCCGGACATATTACAAATAATCACAATCAAAACCCGACGGAAAACCAGCCGGATACCCTTGCATCCAGTGAGCCGACGGAGCCTTCCAGTGAGCCGACGGAGCCTTCCAGCGAGCCGACGGAGCCTTCCAGTGAGCCGACCGAGCCCTCCAGCGAGCCGACGGATCCTACCGCTCCGTCTCTGCCGGTGACGCCCAGCGGCGGCAAGTACATCGATGTAGGCTACGGCAACATCGCCGAGATCATTCTGTATAATGCGGAGACCTTTGACGGCAACACCAAGGATGATTACTCCAGACCCACCAACAATTATCTGCCCGAGGGCACGATGGACTATTACAAGTTCGTGGATGGAAGCGGTGAGTACGACTATGTGTTGCTGCGCAGCGGTCAGCGGTTGTATTTTAAGCGCAAGATCTATCCGCCTGTGGAGTGGCCTGAGGTGACGAAGCAATATGAAGGCACATTGCCGGATCACAATGAGATCGGCGTTGTGGATCTCAAGGTCGAGGGTAACCAGACAGTGCTGACGCTGGACTGTCTGTGGAAAGCGCCGTTCTACTTTGATCTGGCACCTCAGAGCTATGCCTACCCCAACGGCGGCAGCGATCGTGATTATTCCGTCAGCAGTGTGACGGCGACCCACGTGGATATCACCTTCTGCTATGCAACGCTCTTTACGGGCGAGATCGAGATCGGAAATAATCCGCTGTTCAAATCCGCGGAGATCATCAAGAACGAGTCCGATTACACCCTGCGCCTGCATCTGCGGGAAAAGGGCGGCTTCTACGGCTGGGATTCTTACTATAACGACAAGGACCAGCTGTGCTTCCAGTTCCTCAATCCTGCGAAGGCAACTGCATCGGATGGCGCTTACGGCGCGGATTTGACCGGCGTTACGATTTTTATTGACGTGGGTCATGGCGGCATCGACGGCGGCGCAGAGGGAACAGATGCCAACGGTACGAAATGGGTCGAGGAAGAACTCAACCTGAAGCTGTCGATGGTATTGAAGGAAAAGCTGGAAAAGACCGGTGCGACGATTCTTATCAACCGAACAGATGACACCAACATGAACACCGACCAGCGAATTCAGGGTCTGCGGAAGGCATCACCGGATATCTGCCTTGCGATCCATCAGAATAAGTACCCTGCGGATTCGCGGGTCAATGGTTACGTCAATATGTACTTTACGCCTTTTTCCCAGCCGCTGTCTCAGAAGATTCTTTCAAGAATAGATGACTCCGGCATTTATAAAAAGGTGACGACCTATTGGAATCCCTTCTACATGATTCGGCAGACGGTGTGCCCGGTGGTTTGTCTGGAAAATGGCTTCATGTCCAATCTGGAGGATCTGGTCGGCATGATCGACGATGCTACCGTGGATCGCAAGGCGGAGGCAATCGCTCAAGGCGTTGCAGATTACTTCCTTGCAATCAACAATTGATACATAAAAATGCACCGCATCAGCGGTGCATTTTTATTAGGGGAACAGTTGCGAAAATTTCCGCCGTGATGGCGCGGTATTCGTTGAGATCCGTGGTTTTTCGAAGCCGCTTCGCCAACTTGTCGCATTCTGCGAATCGGTTAAAAAGGAAGCTCCAGTTTTCCTTCAGGCGGAACATGGCGTTGCGGCTGCCGCCGAAGAGGACCAGATATTCCTCAAGAAGCGCGTCGTGAAAAGCCTTGAGCGCATCGATCTGTGTGCCGCCGGGCAGGAGCATACCAGGATCCGCCACCAGCCCCCGTCCCAGCATGACCGCATCGATCTCCGGGAAGGCAGCGGCAAAAATCTCGCAATCCAATTTGGAGTTGAGATTTCCGTTGTAGCACAGGGGATTTTTGCTGTTTTCAACAGCATAGCGGAACATATCAAGCTCCACATCGCCGTTGTAAAACTGCTTCCGCACCCGGGGGTGGATGGTCAGCTCCTTGATGGGATATCGGTTGAACACTTCCAGCAGGGCGGGAAACTCATTGGGGTCGGCAATGCCAAGGCGGGTCTTGACGGAAACCGGCAGGGGAGAGCCGGAAAAGATCTCGTCCAGAAAGCGGTCCAGCGCCACGGGGTCAGCAAGCATGCCCGCACCTTTGCCTTTGGCGACAACCGTGCCGGATGGACAGCCTACATTCACATTGACTTCGTCATAGCCGCGGTCGCGGCAAACCTCAGCCGCCCACAGAAAATCCGGCGCGAGCTTTGTCAGCACCTGCGGCACAGCCCGGAAGGGGACAGTATCGGCGTTCGGCAATTCCCGGTCTTCCTTGTGGGACAGAACCCGGTGGATCGTTGGGGATAGGAAGGGCATAAAATAGCTGTCAACGCCGCCGAAAAACTGATGGTGCAGCCGGCGGTAGACGCTGTCGGTCACGCCCTCCAAGGGCGCGAAATAATAGCGCATGGTGACCTCCTTTCTGAGCGGTTATGGATTGATATTACTTTTTCAGCCGCAGAATACGCAGCAGTTTATGGATGCAGCGCTTGGCAAAGAGAATGTACTTCGGGAAAAAGAGCGTGGAAAAGTGCGGCTGCGGACGTTCCAGAAAGGCACGCACCTTTTCAAGCGTATTTTCCCATTCGGACAGCACAAGAGTTTCAGCATTTTTGTGGCATTGGTGATACCCGATACCGAGGTTAACGCCGCAAACCCACTGACACAATACCTGCAGGTCTGTGCCGCCCTTGGCTTTGCTGTCTGTAAAGCCAAGCACATTTTCGATATATGCTTTGAACTTCGCTGTGTTGTCCACCTGGTTGAATAGGCAGCCGTCTGTGCCTTGCCAGTCAAACTCGATCATATATTGGTGGCGGTTGAGGGTGCGGAACAGCTTGCGGTTGGTTTTTTTAAGATAGTTTGCACCATACTTTCCGTGTTCCTCACCGTCGACGATCAGGATGCTGTGTCCGCTTTGGCGCAGCTCCCACAGCATGGCGCAGCCGGCTCGGCAATCCGCGCCGATCCCGCAGGCGGGATGACCGCTACGGAAAATACCGTCTTCAAAAACCGCTTCCCGCGGCTCTGAGAAGGGCTTTTTGTATGCCTGGTCCCAGATGGTATCGATATGTGCCACCAGCAGAACCCGGTCTGCCCTCGCGCCCGGGAGGTACACATATCGCTGCAGAGGATTTGCGCCTGTGTCGGAAACAGCGCCGGGAAGCGCTGCAAAGCGCGCGAAGATGGCATCGCCGCTGTCCAGCGGTGTATTCAGGAAACTCAAAAGAAGGTCGATATGCTTGTTTTCCATGACAAGATACCTCACTTTTTCCTTTTTAGGAAACGGGAAAGCTTTTTCTTCAGCCGGAAAAGCAGGGCGGCAGTTGCCGGCAAATGAAGAAACAGCTGATATTGCAGCTTTCCTTTGGGAGCAAGAGCGGGATAAATGCTGTCGCGATGGTCTTTCAGCACATCGCGCATTTTCTTGGCATCTGTGCTGTAGGGCTTATTCCGCCGGACGCATTTCAGAAAACACGCAAAGGCGCTGCGCTTTTGATTTCGCGCATAGTGATCTCTGCCGAGTGCTTCTTCATTTTCCCAGACCAGCTTGCGACGATAGAAGCGTGTCAGAAAACCGCGGAAGGAATAATCCCACGAGCTGTTATGCTCATGATTGCGGACAAAATACCACTTTTCCTTCAAAAACACAGCACAAGCGCCCTTTATGATGTTTTCGTATATGAAAAAGAAATCCTCACCAATGTGCAGATCAGTGCGGAACGCGGTGCTGCCGATCAGATCACGGCGCATCATCACACCGCCGATACAGCCAAGTGCAGATCCGCTTCCGAATGCCGATGCGATCACCTCGTCGGCAGAGAGCGCGCTGACTTCGCCGACACCTTGGGATTCGCAAAGTTTTGGCATGACGTTGCTCCAGACACTTTGGCGTACGTTTACAACATTGGTCGCACCGATTGCTGCGCGTTTTTCCTTCATGCCGGTCAAAAGCGTTTCCAGCAGGAACGGATGGATCACATCATCACTGTCCAGAAAGAAAACATATTCTCCGCCGGCTTCCTGCAGCGCCCGGTTTCGCGCAGCGGACACGCCGCCGTGTTCCGCGGCAAAAAGCCTGATCCGCGGCTCTGACGCTGCAAAGCGTTTGCATAACTCGTATGTCTGATCCGACGAGCCGTCATCGACGATGATGATCTCGAAGTGTTGATAGCTCTGCGCCAAAACAGAGTGAATGCACTCCCCAATGACATTCTGCCGGTTATAGACGGGGAGGATGATTGAAATCAAATCTGAGGTATTCATGATGCTTTCTCTTTCTGAATTTGGATTTGGGTATGCTTTTGATTATTAAATCACAAACGCCCCTCTTTTGCAAGAGAGGCGTTTGATTTTTACAGCTCTGTGATAATGGGCAGGATCATGGGACTGCGCTTGGTGGTCTTATAGAGGTAACCGCTCAGGTCATTTTTGATGGCGGTCTTGATGGCGGACCAGTCGCGCACCCGCTTGCGCTGACAGCGCTCCACCGCTTCCAGCACTACGTAACGCAGCTCCTCCATCAGTGCTTCGGACTCCTTGACGTAGATGAAGCCGCGGGTGATGATGTCAGGGCCGGAGAGGATGCTGCCGTCCTGCGCCAGCAGGTTCAGGCACACCACGATCATGCCGTCCTGCGCCAGATGCTTGCGGTCACGCAGCACAACACTTCCCACATCGCCGACACCGGCGCCGTCCACGAAGTCCTTGCCGGCGGTAACTGTGCCGGTGATCTTGCAGGTGCGCCCGGACAGCTCAATGACAGAGCCGATCTCGCCAACATGGACATTGCGCGCAGAAATGCCGATCTGCTGCGCCAAGCGGCTGTGCAGCTGCAGATGGCGCTGCTCGCCGTGAACGGGGATGAAGAACTTGGGCTTGGTCAGGGCGTGGATGATCTTCAGCTCCTCCTGGCAGGCGTGACCGGAAACGTGCAGACCCTCGCTCTTGTCGTAAACAACGTCAGCGCCTTTGCGGTACAGCTCGTTGATGATCCGGGAGACTGCCTTTTCGTTGCCGGGAATGGCGGAGGCGGAGATGATGATCCGATCGCCGGAGGTGATGTCGATCTGCTTGTGGGTGGAGAATGCCATGCGGTGCAGCGCGGACATGTTCTCGCCCTGGGAGCCGGTGGAGACGATCACCACCTTGTTTTTCGGAAGATTTTTGATGGTGTTCAGCTCCACGATGGTGCCGGCGGGTACTTTGATATAGCCCTGCTCCTGCGCCACCTTCAGCATATTTTCCATGCTGCGTCCTGACACGGCGACCTTGCGTCCGTGGCGGTGAGCGGTGGAAAGAACCGCCTGAATGCGGTGCATGTTGGAAGCGAAGGTGGTGACGATGATCCGCTGATCGCAGTTGCGGAACTGCCGGTCAAGGCTTTCTGCCACGATGGTTTCGCTGGGGGTATAGCCGGCGCGCTCCACATTGGTGGAGGCGGCAAGCAGGGCAAGCACGCCCTCATTTCCCAGCCCGCCCAGACGAGCAAGGTCGATCATGCGGTCGGTGGCGGTGGGGTCGATCTTGAAGTCGCCGGTCATGAGCACCGTTCCCACAGGTGTCTTGATCGCGAAAGCGACCGCATCCGCGATGGAATGGTTGACGTGGATAAATTCGACGCTGAAGCAGCCTGCCTTGACCACGTCGCCGGGCTTGTGGGTGACCAGCTTGACGGTATCGGCAAGGCGATGCTCCTCCAGCTTCAGCTTGATCAGACCGTTGGTCATGGCGGTGCCGTGGATGGGGCAGG
>JAZNNV010000106.1:0-15002 GCA_045580465.1 Faecousia sp. | reverse complement strand
GCCGGTACCGCCGGACAGAGAGGAGACGATCATAACTCTGATCTTGGAGCCGGTGTTGGCTTCCAGAACATCATTGATCATCAGCTCCAGACGCTCGATCACGCCGGTCTCAAGGCAATCCATCAATGCAACTCTGGACTTCAGACGCAGTTCGGAAGCACCGTCGATCATGCTCTGCTCCATGAATGCAGGAGACTGCGGGCACCACTGCTCCATATGCAGATGATGGTGATCTGCAAAATATTCGCGGATCTTCTTGGGCTTACTGGTAGGAATGACCGGAACGCCGGTATTGCTGTTGGAGATAAATTCGTTGTCGTTTACGTTGGTGTCCAGCACCGCGCAGCAGATCTCGCCATCGTTGATCTGCTTGTTGTTGCGATGCAGCTCACGAACCACATTGTTGACCACTCTGCTGCCGGTGCCGCCCAGGCCGATTAATAATGTTTGTGCCATTTTGTACTTCCTCCAATTTTCTCTTGTTGTTTATATGTAAATAAAAATTTTGCCGGATCTGATAACGCGTCTGTCATCGATGACACCAATTCCGTTGTCTGCGGACGGGATCACGATATACTTGAGCATTCTGGGATTTGCAGGAGTGAGAACACTCTCAAATTCCTTATCGACCTTGGTGCCGGTGGTGAATTCTGCGACCTCAAGTCTGCGATGCCTTTCGATATATGCAGCAATTGCGGCAGGTGTGCGCAAGGGCTCATCTGTATCCACCGGCTCCAGTCTGGACTTGAACCAGGGGAAGGATTCCTTGCAGATAATTCTTCCGCTGCGGTCTGCCTGAATCTGGATGCCGGCATTCACCACATCCGCCGTCGGCTTGAATTTCAGTCTGCCGTTACCCCTTTTGATCTTGTTGAATTTCTTAAGATCCACGGGAGAGAATTCGGTAATATAGTGCGTGCCATTGTCCTTGTTGTAACGGATCACGCCAATGTAAAGCATCGAGCCGGCAAGATACCGGGGCTTTGTAATGACCATGATCAGCCATGTCAGGAAGGTCACCAGCGCGGCAGTCTCCAAAAACAGCGGCAGCCAGACATTCAGGAGCTGATACATCAGATCCTCTTCCACAATGTCGATCGTGGCGTTGGCGCTGCCAAAGGCATGATCGAGGGTCACTGTGATGTCATCGCTGGGAAGTCCCCAGTAGTACGCCCAATTGCCCAGCCAGTGCCAGAAGTCCAGAACGTACGCTTCTTCGGTATAGGGTGTGACACTGATCGTACCATCGGGAGAAACGGCGATGTGATACGGATACTCAGCGTACTCGCCGCTCAGCAGAACGGAAATATGCTTTTCAACCGCTGCCTTGTCCAGCTTGACGCCATCCTTGGTGATGTAGAAGGAGACACCCACCTGATTGTCGTAAAGCTCCGTTTTCTTGACGGACTGTGTCGCATTTGAGGGAATGACCTGATAGTCCGCGAGCAGCACCGTATAGGTTGCCTTTGCGGAGGTGCCGTCATCAATGGTGCAGGTCACGTCCACATCATAACTGCCCACATCCTGAGAAGGCTCCCGTCCGGCATTGGGTGTAAAGACGATCTTGCCATCGTTGGAATAGGTGATCATACCGTCATTGCCATCCGGGGAAATGCTGATCGCGGGATTCAACGCCTTTACAGCTGCAGGATCGGTGATCGGCACACCGTCCGCCAGAACGGTGAAGCAGATGCTCAGGTCCTTGTTCATCCCGATATCGTCCAGCTTGATACTCTTAACATCGCCGCCAAAGTCGGACTCGATGGTGTAGACGATCTTGGGAACGTACTCCACCGGGGTGAATTTTGTGGTATAGGAGATAGGATTGAAGCCGCTGATCGTGACCGCTGCAGTCAGCTCCGTGTCAACATTTTTGAGCGTGTATGCGCTCAGCTGCATATCCTCGCCCACAGCGTTTTTCACAACCGTGCCGTTTTCTTCAATAATGATCTCGTACTTTGTGCCGGGGGGCAGCAGATCGGGAGGAACCTCGTTGTTTGTTCCCATTTCGTAGATCTTGCAGGAAACGGAGATCTCGTCGCCCTCCATGGTGTTGTCAAGCTCGCTGTAGTCAGCAATCTGCTTGCCATTGACGGTGATCGTCATGCGCATCTCCAACGCAGGCTCGAAGAGAATGACCACATCCTCAAGAGAGACCGGGCGGTCGAAGGTGATGTTATAAGTACCTGCGCCGATGGGGCTTTGGGAGTCGCCGATCAGGTAAGCGCCGCCCACCAGATCCGAGTAGCCCGGATAATGCAGGGATACGTTTCGGCTGATGGGAATATTGCTCTCATTGCTGTAGACCGCCTTCGTGATCTTTGCCTGAGATTTCTGCGCAAGCACCGCAATATTCAGCAGCGGGATCGAAGAGGAAACCTGAATGGTTTTGTCATCAAGCTGTTTGATGTCGCCGTCCTTCAGGCGGGTACGACCGGAAATGCGGTCCGCCATGTCGGACATGGCGCCGATGATACCGTTGGCATCGGAGGCGGAGTAGGTATAGATGCCCTTGGTCGGATCATTGTGAGGCGCAGCCACACCGCCGATCCCGAGGAAGGTCACCTGAGGATGGGTGCCGTTGGGCATGACCGCCTTCGTGTAGTCTGTGAAATTATCGGTCAGCTTATCGGAGGCTGCCGAAAAAGTCATACCACCGAATTCATCAAACTCACCATCGGTAATGACCACCAGCCAGTACTGGGTGTTGGGATTGGAGTCCTGCACGCTCTTGAGCTTTTCATAAGCGATCTCGACTGCGCCGTATGGTGTCGAACCGCTGTCGGTATGGTTTCTGATGGAGTCGACCGAGCTTTGAATGCCGCTTGCCGACAGATCGATCTGCTCCGGGTCATAAAACCAATTGGACTGAGAATCGTGCATGTAGGTGATAAACAGCTGATCCTCGCTGTTCAGCATGCCGCAAAATGCCTGCATGGCATAGTTGGCATATGCCCACTTGTTGCCTGACATACTTCCGGAGTCATCGTACACCACAGAAACGATCTTCCGGATGTAAAGAGACTCCGCGGAAACGCCGACTGCCAACGACAGGATCATCGACGAAACAAGGAGTGCCGTAAGCAGGACGGAAAGCAGTTTTTTCATAGATCTTCTCCCTTTTTTTAATCTCCGCTGCCGCTGACGCGGCATGTATCGGCATGCTGCCGGATCATGGTGCCGTGTTCCTCCGTGCAGATTTCCGATAAAATAGTCCAATATAGCACATTGTACCATATTCCGACAGTAGCGTCAAGGAAACAAGGGCATTTTTGTTTGCAATTTGGACACATTTGTTCACCTGCCGCCACGGAAAACCGACGTCAATACGTCCATTGTGCAACAGCAAACGAACATCGGGGGAGTGCAATGCACTCCGCCGATGAATTTTACTTTATTCTCCTGCCGACCACGGATTGCTGCCGCAATCGAACAACACTTCAATGACCTCATAGGGACTACTTCTGCAGATCATTGCTTTGTATGCTTCCATATGGCGATTCCATTCTCCGTAATATATAAGCTCGTATGTTTTCTCACCGTTCGGTTCTGTAGGCTCTGTTGCAAGGTACTCATGCATAAACTCATTTGCCACGGGATAGAAATACACCATCACATAAGAACCGTCCTCCAGATTCCAGCTAACAGTGTTCCAATCAGAGCTCTGAAGACTATTCCAGTCCCAGCGACCGAACAACTCTTTTGCCTCGCCATAGGTCATATGAGGTCTCATGTTAGCTTTAAAATATGTAGCTGTACGGGGAAAAACGACGTCTTCCGCCGGATTGGCATAAAAGTCTTCGCCAAAAAGAACTTCAACCGTCTGCTTATTTTGGCGGATTATAGCACTAACAGCTTCCATTCCTTCAACCCAATCAGACAGATAGTCAACACCGGCAAAATCATAAACCACCGTACCGTCCGGGTACGTTTTTGTAGGGAGCCCGGACGCTTTTGCCCAGTCATTGCGCCATTGTTCGAGGGAACTGTAGCCGGGATACAAAAACTGAACCTCCAAACAGGTGCCCTCATAGCGATCTTCTAAAAACCAAACGCTTTGGAAACAATTCATCGGATTTTGAGAGGTATCTGCATCTTCGCTGCCAAGAAGGGCGATCATTTCCGGGTAGGTAATGCCTGCTGTTACAGAAGTTTTGATTCTCTCCAGTTCAAGCTCCAATTCCGTCACAGTAGGATGGGTGGATTCCTCTGTCGGTTGGGAAGACGCCGATGGCTCAGTTGGATCAGTTGGCACATCTACATTTTGCGCCTGACAACCAGCCAAGAGAGAAGGTAGAAAAACCAATATGATAGAGATGATTATTTTTATCTTATTCATAATCATCAACCTTTCTTAAATATGCGCCACTCAGCGATTATTCCTTTTCATTATTCCCGACAATGCGGCATTGAGGGGATATCCGCGTTCATACGCCCAAGAGCTATATTAAATTCTACCATTTCCTCTCCGGGCCCCAGATAGCAAACGATGGAATCTGATTCGCTCCATAACAGATCCCACGGATACACCGCATAGTATCCTAAGAAATTAACAAATCTACCTCGATCTGCTATCCATGGATCAGAAATTTCATTGCTTGAATAGTCAAGATCCGTAGCTGGTGAACTTCCGTTTTTATGCGACCACATCCCGTTGGCGTCCTGTCGATACCAATGATAATCTCCTGCTCCAGCCATTACTAAGGCAACTTTGTACATACCAGATGGGCAGACTGTATATTGACCAATTCGTAAAAATGCAAAAGCAGCAGGCTTGTTAAAGTTTACACGGAACCTATTATAATCCGCAGTAACATTTGTAAAAATCAACGCTTCGGTTGTATTATAAGAACATGTTGAAACATATCTTCTAGGTTGTTGTTCCAACCAAATACTATTTTCCCAATCAGGGTGAACCTGATTATTCAGCGCATAACTGTAGCAATTACACATAAGTTCAATACAATTCTCGACACCCTTCCAAAGATTCGTCTCTCCGACAGTCTCATCAAAATTTTTCTCATATCCTGAAGTTGGCATAGGATCGGAATCGTCAGTGTAGGTTACCACAACGTAGGGCCTATACGCGGTTGTACTATACTCAGCACTGTAAAACGCCTTGTCTACCGAGGTTTCATTTGTACTTTTCAAGATAAAGCCAGCGAATGTTTGGAGTAACGGCTCCAGCTTCCAACAATGTAATAGATTCGTAATGTCGAATTCCGTATATGTACTATTCACTGCTGAAGCAGAGGCGAACACTCTTGAACCTGCTAAATCTTCTGCATTTGCCCACGTTACACTTGATTCCGTCCAAGTTGAACTTCCGTTGTTTTGATGCAGGGTGATAGTCTGCCCAGCGGTTCCGGTTGCTTCATAGATGTAAAAATACGCAGAATCAATTGCCGAAGGAGAAGCACCACGATACAGATTATCATTGTACAATCCGGGTAATCTTATCAGCGTTCTTGCAACCTGATAGGTATCGTCATAATAACCGCAGTGCAGATAGGTCCAGTTGCCGTTGACATTTGGTCTGCCGGAGTAGATGGTTACATCTTCAATGCCACTTGCATCGTAGGTTTCGTCTTCAAGGGTTAACGTCGGATCAATGGCAACAGGGTAAGTAGTGTTTTCGTCTAACAGAAATGCTTCATCCACTGTTAGGGTGAGGATATATTCTTCGCCTGCTGTGACCGTCTGCGCAGTCATAGTGCCAACACTGAACTTACCGTGGGCATCAAAGGAGACGATGTCACCCATTTCGATGCGCATCTCTGCATCCTTGGATTTTGCAAGATAATAGCGGTTGCTGCCTAAATAAAGGTTTAAGCCATTGGTTTGCAGGTGGAAAGAGAACGTATTGATGCCGGTATAGTGGGTCAGCACAATGTCTTCCTTCACTCCATCAAGAGTCGGTGTGTACATCAGGGAAGCACCCTCGCCAAAATAGTTTGGGTAGAGAAGTGCCGTGCCATTACTTTGCGCGGGTCTTCTCAATGCTCCGCCCAGAGGCGTAAGAACAACATCGTAGCCCGCGTAGGAAATCCCAATTCCGCTGGCAGGGTTACTAGGCAATGTCAAGCCCACATCATTGGAAGCAGTTGTGTAGCCATTGGTCGTATTGACAAGGCTGATGTCCTTTTCGACCATCGTGCCGTCTTCGGCTTGATATTTTACTTCCTGATAGGTATAGTATACGGTTTTGGTGCCGTCGTTGTTCAAAAACACATAGCTGCTCAGAGTCTCTTCCTCTTCCAAGCGTTCCACGTGATTGTTGGAAGCAAAAACATCTTCGTCTATATAGTCTAAAATTTTGGTACCGGCAGTCAGCTGTTCGACCGTTGCGGTCGCAGAGATTTCCGTATCGATCAATTCCTCCGCGTCAGCAACATTCACAGCCGGGAAAAGACAGATCAAAAGAACAATTGAAAGAAACAGCGCAAAAAATCTATAAAACTTGCATCTTTTCATATGTAACCTCCATAGATCGCAAATCATGTTTGAACGGGGGTTGCGTATGACCTATTGCGCGGGCCATGCGCCATTGATGCTGATTTTGAGTCGTGTCCTCCAAATTTTTCGATTTTGCAACATAGCGCACCCCTCCTCTCACCCTAATAATCACCGACACCATCATTTTATTGCATCACAAGAAAAAATTTTTTCAAAAAATTTTTTCTACCAATATTATGACATGAAAAGACAGCTTTGACAAGCAAAACGCACCACCCGGGCGGGTGGTGCTTTTGTAATAGGTTCAGGTTTCCTTGTAGATGTTATCCTGCCATGCTTTGTTGATGCGGATGTTGTAGTTGTTCTTCTCGGTGTAGCGGATGTTGTGCTTGTGCTTGCTGCCCCGGGCATGCAGGCGCAGCCGCACGTCCTCACCAAAGGACTGCTCCACAATGCTCTCCACCACGCCGTCGTCCAGAAAGCTGCAGGAGAAAATATCCACATTGGCAGCCCGCTCCGCGATGGAATAGTGGAAGGCGATGTGGCTCTGCGCCACCACCAGAATGCCGGAAATGAAGTCCGGGTTTTCCACATTGTCGAAGATCACGTAGGGACGGGAGATGGGCAGCATATTGATCTTAGGCGCGATGCAATCCAGCCACTTGAAGATACTCTCCATGGTCGCATCCAGATTCTCGATGGTGATCATGTAGTGAGGACCGAAATCCGTGGAGCTGTTGAGATTCTCATCCAGCTGTGCATCGTCCCGGCGATCCGTGAGCATGCACTGCATATTTTTGGCATAGATCTGCCGCTGGATCAGCTCCTTTGCCCGCTCCTCTTCAAAGAACTTGTCTGTCAGGACATCGATGAAGTAGCAGTAGCGGTACGGGAAGGTATGCACCGTGATGTGAGAGCCGTTCTCGCAGATCAGGAACGCGCTGATGCCGCCGTCTTCCGTTTCGTCGCAGTAGTAATAGGGCAGAATGTAGGGCGGCATGATCGGATGCATGTTCAGTCCGTCCGCCAAAGACACCAGCAGATTGTTGATGACCATGACGCTGTTCGCCTGCTCAAAGTTGCAGTCGTAAGCGTCCAGCATAAAGTGTCGGATCGCCTGCATCAGTCTTCCTCCTTGCGAATGTCTTCAAAGATGCGGTTGAAGTCACGGAAGCTGATCAGCACCGGGTCGATCCACCACTTAAAGTTGGAACGGATCACATTGGGCAGGCAGTAGTACACCTCGTTGTGGTCGTAACGGAACTCGGAAAGAACGTTGATCTCATGACCCTTATCCTCGTCATCGGGATCGATGTTCAGGGAGAAGGTGATGGTCTTGTAGCCGTCGGGATTTTCGCGACCCTTGTTGAACACAGCGGTAAAGGGGTACACCGCGTTGAGCAGGTCGCCCTCCATGTGTACATCCGAAGTGCTGCCGGTTTTGAAGAACTCCAGAATATCCAGCGTGATGTCCACCCACTTGACAGCACTCTCCCGGGTGTTCTGGGTGGAAGCTTCACGGAGCTTCCGTGCCAGCGCCTGAAAACGGCTGGTATCCACCACCTCAAAGCGACCCAACGCGATGGAGAGGTTTTTCGATGCGGCGGCATCCTCGGTCTGGGAATATCTCTGGCAGAAGTCCACGAACTGCTTCAGCAGCGCCATGACCTCCGCGGGATTGGTGGCGACCTCTGCCGACAACTGCTCCGCCTGCTCGCCTGCCGCCTTCAGGAATTGCTTGCTCAGCTTTTTCTGAATGTCGTGGATCTCCTTTTCGGGAACGAAATGGTAGCGGGTCTTGGTGTCGAATTTGGTCTTCTCCTTGCCATACTGCTCCAGACCGGCATAGAAGCACATGATGTGCTTCAGGGTCTCGCCCAGAATGATGCAGGCATAGCGGATGGTCTTTTCGGGATCGACACCCTCTTCCCGCTCCTTTTTCAGGAACGTGATGTTGTGGCTGAGGTTGCCGGTATAGGAAAGACCCTCGTCCTGCGTCTGCTCCGAAGGATGGTTCAGCAGTGACAGCAGCAGCATTGCCGCGGCACGGGGAAAGAGCTTGGTGTACATCTTTTCGATGGGCAGCTTGCCGAAGCCGCCTGCTTCGCCGAGGATCAGCTTGGTCTTGATCACCTGACGGACTGTCGCGATGATCTCATCAGAGGATCTGCGGAAAAGGCTCAGGCTTTCCGCCTCGTACACGCGCTTGTAAAGATCCTTGCCAAGGGCGCAGAACAGCCGCTTTTCATCATCCGTATCGGTGCGGATGATGGTTTCCAGCACGCTGGTGGGGCTGACCTCGATCAGCAGCATGATGATCACGGAGTCCCAGTCAAGATCGTTGCGGGATTCGCTGTCGGACACGTCCTTTGCGCTGCCCCGCTGCTCGAAAATGTAGGGATATTTCTTGGAGAACTTGCGGACCAGCGCCGTTCTGCCCGACGGGAAGGAGCTGAGCGTATCAGAAATCGCCAGTGCCAAATGCTTCAGGTATTTGTAGTTAATTGCGTGGATTTGACCGATGCTCACAGTATTCTGATCTATTGTGCGCATCGGCTGATGAGGGTCCAGCTCGTTGGCAACGATGTACTCATAAAGGTCACGGGGATCGTAATCCGACAGATGATGGGGCTCCTCGCCCTCTGCCTGCGGAACGGTGAAAAGCATCGGACGGTCATCCTTCAGCGCCAGATAGCGCAGACGGACGATCAGCTGCTTCTGCTCGTCACCCTTTTCGCCCTTTTCGATGCTGTAAAGGCGATAAAAGCGGTCATCGGCACGCAGCAGCAGATGCTCGATCCACAGCTCGTCGTAGGGCGGTGCCTCGTAGGTGTCGTCATCCTCCTGATAGTCCTTGCACAGATGAGTGACAAAACGGAACTGGCAGGGTGCTTCCTCCAGCAGGCAGTAGTTCTTCAGGAAGGTCAGATTGTTCACGATGTCCAGAAACAGCGCGGTCATTTCCAGTCTGCCGCCTTCAAAACGGGACTGGGTGCGCTCGTAATCGATGACCACCTTGAGCATGGGACGGAAGCTGAAGCCCTGATCGAAGTTGCCCAGTCTGCCCAGCATCGGCTTGAGATTGCTGTCGCTGCCGAAGGACAGCTCGTTCTGCACATCAGCCAGAACAAAGTCCATCAGTTCCATGGTGATGGGATTGATGAAAAGGGTCTCATCCAGATATTTGCGGATGCGCTGTGCAACGTGATTGCGTGCACCCTTGGAAACCACCGCCTTGTTATCCAGATCGTAGCGGTAGCAGGCATAGACATAGTAGAAAGACAGCGCCAGAATATTCTTGAAATAAAGGGGATACGCCTTTGTATCCACGAGGCACTCCAGCAGATCGCCTTCATTTTCCACATCCTTATTGAAAATGAACTTTCGGATGTTGGGGTCGGTGATCTCACGATTGAAGACTCTCACTAACGCTTTCCGCTTTAGCTTCAGTTCCTCTTTGAAATTGGGAACATCCATTGTCATAATTGCGCCTCCTTGGGACAATCAGAGTTTTGCGATGATGCCTGCCAGCTTGCGATAGCACTCCAGTGCGAGCTTTTCATTGTCATCAAGGACTTTTTGGGTATACAGCTGACCTTCACGCCACATAAAGCTGGGAACAGCGGGGATGCCGAAGGTATCGCCGTCCAGCATCTCTGTATTGTACTGCCAGTCCTCCATCTCGTCGCGGTCTTCGATGAAATCGCTGAAGATCTGATAGAAGCGCTTGATGGCATAGCTGGGGTACTTCAGGTTGTCGATCACGACCTCACCCTGCGGGACCACGTTGGGAACCAGAATGCAGTTTCTGTAGCCGGTAACAGTTGCATTATCGCTGTCCTGGGTCTGCAGATAACGGGCAGTGCCCTCAACAAACTGGATGGTCGGACGCATACAGCAGACGATCAGCTTGGAAAGATGGTTTGCCACCAGCGCCGTGACCTGATTACCCACGGCAGAGTCCATGATCACTGCCGGCAGATTACACTTTTTGCAGGCATCGACAAAGCTTTCCATGTGCTTTTCGAAGTTGTCGTCGTCATAATTGGAGCGGTTTTCCGCCTTGACGTTACGGTTATCCTTGGCGGGCAGGAACAAAACTGCCTCATTGTCGGCATAGCCCAGCGGGTTGCCCACCGGGATCAGCTTCTTCATGATGGGGTAATCCTCAACACGGGACTTGTTGGGATCGACGCCATTGGAAAGGACATACTGCACACAGGCATCCTCGTGGATCTGGTCTGCCTGAACGCCCAGCAGATAGGAAAGACCGCAGCTGTCAATGTCCATATCCACAAGGACAACGGGAGCTTCCTTTGTGGGCTTGATATGCTCATTCAGCAGCAAGGGAAGGCAGTTGTAGAGCAGGGTCGTACGACCTGCGCCGCCTTTGTAAGAGAAGAAAGAAATAACTTTTGTAGCCATGATATCCTCCTGTTGTAGATGTGGATTTTATACGCGCAGCAGCTTGAGCAGCTCGCTCTTGCCATCGCTGGCGTCGCTGAGGTTGGTAACATATGCAACAATGGTATTGATAAAGTCGGTATCCACCTGCTTTTTCAGCTCTTCGTACTGGGCAGGTGTCCTGACGATGCCTCTGGTACGCTGTACGTAGCGGCTGATCATCAGCGCCACCAGCAGCTCATGCAGGGAGCTGTTGATCTTTCCGTAGGTGCCTTCTGCATCGTCTGCAGTATTGTCCGCCACGTTCACCGTCAGCACCTTGACCGCGTGTGCCATCATCTCGGCAAACATGGGCGCAAACTGCTCCTGCATCACATCAGCAACGACACCGCGCACCGCGTCTTCGATGGGGCGCTGCACGTTTCTGAGCTCTGCCTCCAGCTGGGCGATCCGCTCGTCCTTCTGCAGAAGCTCTTCTCTCTGCTCCTTATTGGCGTTCTGCAGGATGCCGATAGCACCCTCAGGGCTTCTGAGCTTCTGTTCGTGTCTGTCACGGATGCGCTGCTCACGGGCGGCATTGTCCTTACCGATCTCGATGTGGCGCTGCTCGTACTTTTCGTAGTACTCATAGAAGCCCTTCAGAGCCAGAACGAAGTAGTAGTTACTGCCGCTGAAGAAGCCGTCCCGCTCCCAGATCCAGTGCTTCTCATCGTCCTTGTCCACCAGACGGTTGTCAAGGATCAGCTGATGGTACTTGCCCATGTTGTAGTGGGGGTACTTGACCAGATATTCACAAACCTTATTGTTGGTGTGGATCAGCAGGGGCAGCAGAGAGAAGGCACGCATACGCAGCTTTCTGAGCTCGCTGATCGCCACCTCGTGACCGTCAAAGTTCTCGTTGAAGCCAACAAGGAATTGGTCAACAATGTACTCTTTGCCGACATTTTTCAGACTGTCGTAGGTACGGAATGCCTTCTGGACGGTCAGCATGCAGCTTTCCAGCAGATTGTCATAGTCCTGCTGGCTCTTTTCTGCGTTCAGAGTCTCGCCCAGATGGAGATATCTGCTGCGTTCCAGCTCGATGGTTTCATCCAGACCGGAGCAAAGCATGATGTTAACGATGTAAACGGTGTTGAACAGCACGTCACTGGTGGTACTCATGCGGATTTCCTGCTCGGTAACGGTGTTCTGCAGGTCATTGTAGTAGAACTTTTCCGCCAGTTCCTTTTTGGTCAGATCCCAGACGCGCTTGGCAACGCGCTTGCATCTTTCCTCCAGCTGACCGTAAAGCGTACCGTCGATGGTCAGGTCGTCATGGTCG
This sequence comes from Faecousia sp., assembly GCA_045580465.1. Classification (GTDB taxonomy): domain Bacteria; phylum Bacillota; class Clostridia; order Oscillospirales; family Oscillospiraceae; genus Faecousia. The sequence goes on along the minus strand of JAZNNV010000106.1, from coordinate 2,821 downwards.
TCGATGCCGTTGATCAGGCGGTAAACACGGGCAAGCTCGTTGTACTCGTCGTAGCGGGCTTCACGCTTGCTCTCGTCCACATGGCGGTTGCGCTGCTTTTCGTAATCCAGCTTCTCCGCTTCAAATTTCGCAGCCTGATCGGGATTGATGGGGGTGAAATACTGCTCGTGGTTGCGCACTGCATGCAGGTACTCCAAGAAGGGCTTGAAGGTTTCAAACACATCCAGATAGCATTCGCAGACGGTGTAGGAGAAGTACAGAGAAGGCTCGATGCAATTTTTGGTGAAGTTCCAGCCCTGCTCCAGATAGTCGTACTTTTTGCCCTCTTCGCCCTCGATAAAGGCGTCGATCAGATACTGAAGTCCGTAACGGATAACATTGACCAGTGCCTTCTCCCACTTACAGACCTCATGGATCGCAGCGTGGTGACGCAGGATCAAAAGGAAGGAGGTAATGACCCAAGTGATGGAGTTGACGTCAGAATATTTTTCCGAAAAGCAGGAGGAATTGTAAGGAGAGGTATCGAAAACGTAGCCCTTGGCATTGTCGAACCGATGCTCACCCTTGTCCTCATCCTCGGGATCGACGATACAGACCGTCTCCAGAACGTCCTCGATGATGATATCCATCAGCTCACGGATGGTACCCTTCTGCTTGGGGACGATATCCGGCTGGGTGAAGTCCAGACCGAAATCCTGCGCCAGAGAAACCATGGACTGCAGGGAGTGGCACTGGGACAGCAGACCGATCTGACGGGAGCCGTCCTCCATACAGAAACCGCTTTTGGGCTTGCCGTCGCGCTTGATGGTAACAAAGCGGTTGTTCAGCTCCGCCAGAATTTTGGCGGCAACGCTTTTTCTGTCCTCATATCTGTCAAAGGAAAAGACATCTTCTTGGGATGTAGCCGCGGATGCGCCTACGATCGGTTCGATGCTGATGCTGTTAAAATCAATGTTCATATCCATCTCTCCTTAGCTTTTATTCATTAACTGTTCTGCAACTTCCAAATTCAGGATCATCACGGGACGAACGCCGCGCTGGAAGCGATGATTGACCTGCCGCAGCGCGCTGACGACGCCTTCCGCCTTGACCTCCGCCTGACGGGAGCCGGTGCAGTCACCCAGCCACCATGCGGCATCCGCTTTCAGCTGCTCCGCCGTAAGCTTCTGAGTCTCCTTCTGCAGCAGCAGACGCAGCTCAACGATCTGCTTTGCTTCCTCCGGGGTAAAGGCGGTGCTGCGGAATTCCTGCTTCAGCCATTGCTCCAAACCCTCGCCGTAGGCAGCAGGCAGCAGCGATTGCAAGAGGAATACGCCATTTTCGCCATCCCGGTACACCAACTGCCATTTCAGCGGTGTGCCGTTATGGCTGCCCAAGGTCAGGATCGCACCGCTGAAGGCGGAGTTCTTCTGGATCTTCTCCTCGGCGGCAGCACCTCTGTCCACAGTTTCCAGCGCTTTGCGCCGGATGCCTTCCTCAAAAAGCTCTGTATGCCACCGCTCCCCTGCCGTCATGATACACAGAGGGTCAGGTCCGATGATCTTCATCAACGTGTAAAGATGCTTGATGGGGAAAAGCTTATTGATCTGACCTCCGAAATCCATCTCAAAGGTCTTCTGCAGCAGGCTCATGTAAGAGCCGGATGCACTGCTTTCACAGACGTTGACAATGAAAAAGGGGTACTTGTCCGCGCCCCGCTCCTGCTGAACCTTCAGCGCCAGTGCGCGCTCCTCATGGACATTTTGACTGACATAGGATGCCGGGCTGCACACAAAAATGATGCCGCGGCAGTTGGCGTCCTCGATCAGATCCTTGACCACATCTGCCCACGGATCACCGGCGGCAAGTCCCGTGTCGTACCACAGCCGCACGCCGCTGTCCAGCAAAAATCTTGCCATTTCGGCGGTCAATGTCTTATCTTCATGACTGTAGCTGATGAACAGAAACGGTTTTTCCTTTACCGCTTCCGCAGTGTAAAAATTCGGCAAGTGATCGCCTCCTTGTGGGTAATATCAATCTTCGTAGAAATCGATCCAGAACTTGTACATTTTCTTTGCGTATTCGATCATGGGCTTCACGGCTTCCATGTCTACCCATGCATCGTCGGAGAAGCCTTCACAGTCGATGGCGCACAAGCCTGCAAACAGATCGAAGTAGAACGGGAAAGCCTTGCACAGGGTAGGGCTGTGCTGATAGATGCTGCATTTGCCGTCCTTGAACGCCTTGCAGGTGCCATCCTCGGCAAGTGCCATCTTGAAATACTGCTTGCCGTTGACCGGGGAAACACCCTGCTCGATGAACGCCTGCAGTCCGGCTTCACACATTTCCTTGTAGTCCTCGGGGGTCAAAACGATCTCATCAAAGGGGCGGCTGTCGATGCTGGTCAGCTCATTGCTGATGCCCGCGAAGGGACCGCAGCAGGAGTGCTTACAATTACACATTTTGCACCGAAAATTGATCTTGCCGTCTTTGACCCGCATTTTGTTTTCCATATGTATCCTCTTTCCGTATTTTTGGATATATTCCATTTCATTATATAACAACCATCGGCAGAATTCAACCGTTTTCAGCGGATGTTTTCACAATATTTGTACAATTTGTTGAAAAACGCGCTGCCGAAGCTTCGGCAGCGCGTCTGTTTGATTTTGGAGCTTACATGAGCTGACGGATCAGCGCCTTCATGTCCTCGACGGAAGCTTCCTTGGGGTTGCCGGGTGCGCAGGCATCTGCATAGGCAGACTGTGCCAGGAACTCCAGATCCTCTTCCTTGATGGCGGGCAGCTTGGTGGGGATACCCACACCCACGCTCAGCTGACGGACA
>JAZNNV010000105.1:0-3289 GCA_045580465.1 Faecousia sp. | reverse complement strand
TTCGAACCATCGAAGCGATTACGCAACAGATTTACAGTCTGCTCCCTTTGGCCACTCGGGAACTCCCCCATATGAAGTTTATGTCTGGTTGAGCTTATGCTCTGGTGGAGCCGGTAGACGGACTCGAACCCCCGACCTGCTGATTACAAATCAGCTGCTCTACCAACTGAGCTATACCGGCGGCTCAAACAGAACATGCTTATTATAGCGGCAACCTATGGGTTTGTCAAGCATTATTTTCGCTTTTTTAGCAAAAATGCGAAAGCCACGTATTTTTGAAAAACACTTGTTTCTTTGTGAAAAAAATGTATAATAAAGGGAGAATACTGATCATCAAGTGAGGGAGTTTTATGCTGAAACGCTACAAATTGGTTTCCATCATCTATGGCGGCTCCGGCGCGCAATACGCGGATGAAATGAACAAGATCATTCTGCGCCAATCGGAGGAGGAACGCTATCCCATTACATCCAAAATCGTCATGGAAAGCGTACTGACCGGCGATCTGCTGACGAATATCACCGACCTTTTCACCCAGTCTGAGTACTGTCTGGCATTTTTGACAGCGGACGATTGCTGCATCCGTGACGGGGAGCAGGTGTATCGCCTGCGTCAGAACGTAGTCTTTGAGCTGGGTATGGCGATCTACCGCTTGGGTAGGGAGCGCTGCATCCTGCTCAGCGATTTTGATCCGGCAAAGAGCAACGTGGAGCTGCCGTCGGATCTGAAGGGAATTGACATCAAGGTCTTCTCTGCAGAGGATCGGGAAACGGTCTTTACAGATGTGCTGAATAAGATCCTGCGGCTCAGCTCCAAGGCAAACAACGGGGAGATCCCCCAGTATGACAAGCTCCTGCAGCGAAACGAACACTACGTCAACTATGACGAGCTGTTCTCCGCTTGCTCCAATCTGGATACCAAGGAGGATACCTATCTGAAGGCGGTGCTGTCCTATTGGTATGAGGAATGCGCCAGCTTTGAGCATCTGGAGGAGCGGTGTCTTTATTTCTTGGAGCGCATCGGCTTTGTGTCCATGTTCGGCAGACATACATGGGTGGATGAGTTTTTGGAGCGGATCAAGACCCTTACCGCCAATTACCGGCAGCAGGATGTGGTTTATTGCGGCAAAAAGCAGATCGCCTTCGTACATAATCTGACGGGTGTTGTCCGCGAATACGCCCAGTTCAAGCTGCGGGAGGAGCATCCCAAGCGGGAGGATTATGAAGAGCTGCTGAATATGCTGCTGATGAGACCTGCCGAGATGAGCGGTGTGACCAATCCGCTGGCGCTGACGGTCTACTACGACTATCTGGGTCTGCTGCATCTGCATCTTTATGAAATTACCAATGATGTGGAGCATCTGCAGGAGGCCACTACCTGCTTCCGCACCGTAATGGACGAATACGCAGACTATACAGATCTTGGCTTGAAGATCTGGCCCGGCTTTATCGGCTACAATCTGGCGAGATGCTATCTGCTCCAGTATCGGACGTGGGGAAAAGCGGAGGATGCAAAGAATGCGCAGAAATATTTCTCCATTGCCAGTGTGATCCGCAAGTCATGGCTGAAGCAGAGCGGATTCAGTCAGGTTATCCGCAGCGCGCTGTCTTACGAGTATTTTATTTGTAAGATCGAGGAGATCAATTCCCACAATCTTCTGGCGAAGAAAACAGCAGAGGAGATCGCGCAGGAGTACAAGCTTCTGGAACGGGAGCTGGAAAGCTACATGCTCAAGAGCGAGCAGCTGGAGCGTCTTGTGTTTGTTCAGAATCTGCTTGAGAAGCGTCAGCAGGAAACCCTCTCCGACTCTCCCTTGGCGGAGGATATGCTGTAACAAAACAAAAAACGGAGGATCGACCGGGTCGATCCTCCGTTTTTTTATGGTTTAGAGTTCAACATCCAGCTTTGCAACAACAGCTGCGCAGCGGGGACAGAGGTCATCCTGACCTGCATTGGTGGAGTGCATCCAGCAGCGGGGACACTTGGCACCCTTTGCCTCGGAAACACCGATGGTCAGCTCGGGGAAATTGACACCGTTGCCGATTTCAGCACCCGCTTCCGGCTCGGACCAGTCGCAGGCGGAAACGATGCAGATTTCTGCAAGGTTCAGACCCTCGCAAGCGGTCTTCAGCGCTTCGTTGGCGGTGGACAGAGCAACGTGTGCCTCCAGTGCCTTGCCGATGCGCTTGTCAGCTCTTGCCTTTTCCAGAATGCCGTTCACATCCTGACGCAGCTTCATGACGGTTGCCCACTTTTCCATAGCGGCATCGTCCAGCATGTAAGCGGAGAAGTCAGCGGGCATCTGATTGGGCAGGACATTTCTTGCATCGTCGCCGTCCTTGTGGGGCATGCTCTGCCAGATCTCATCGCAGGTGAAGGCGAGAATGGGGGCGAACAGCTTTGCCATGGCATCGACGATCAGGTACAGGGCGGTCTGTGCGGCACGGCGGCTCAAGCCGGTGGCTTCGTCACAGTACAGACGATCCTTGATGATGTCGAGGTAGAAGGAACTCAATTCCACGACACAGAAGTCGTTGATGGCATGGGTGACCATGTGGAACTCGTAACCCTCGTACGCCTTGCGGCAGGCGGCAGTGAGCGCGTTCAGCTTGGTCAGCACCCACTTATCCAGCTCCTGCAGCTCCTCGGCGGCGACCAGATTGTTGGGATCAAAGTCGTTGAGGTTTGCAAGGCAGTAACGGGCGGTGTTGCGGAATTTCAGGTAGTTCTGGGCGATCTGCTTGAAGATCTCCTTGGAGCAGCGCACATCCGCATGATAGTCAGAGGATGCTGCCCACAGACGGACGATGTCCGCGCCGAAGTCCTTAATGAGGTCGGCGGGATCGACACCGTTGCCCAGGCTCTTGTGCATGGCACGACCCTGACCGTCAACGACCCAGCCGTGGGTCAGAACCTGCTTGAAGGGAGCACCCTGATCCAGCGCACCGACGGAGGTCAGAAGGCTGGACTGGAACCAACCGCGGTACTGGTCAGCACCTTCCAGATAGACATCGGCAGGCCACAGCTCGGGAGTTCTGTGCATCAAAGATGCATAGTGGGTGGAACCGGAGTCGAACCAGCAGTCCAGAGTGTCGGTCTCCTTGGTGAAGTGCTTGCCGCCGCAGTGGGGGCAGGTGAAACCATCGGGAACCAGATCCATTGCTTCGGTCTCAAACCATGCGTTGGAACCCTTTTCATCGAAGAGCCCCGAGATCTTTTCAATGGACTCGGGAGTAGAAACGGGCTTATTGCACTCGGTGCAGTAGAATACGGGGATGGGCAGGCCCCAAC
>JAZNNV010000104.1:0-3125 GCA_045580465.1 Faecousia sp. | reverse complement strand
GCATATGATCCTGCTCCGGACAGATATTTCTGTATAATTTCTATTCGCCACTGTATGCTGCACTCTGATTTGGACATAGAAAATCCCCCTAAAATAGACTTTGGATATTTCCATGGTCTACTTTAGGGGGATCATATCATTCGGGACGGCGGCTTTTTTATGGAATATGTTGGAACCAATCTCCCAACGATCCACGGTAGGGCGGGTGCTTGCTCCCGCCATCGGAAAATCCGACCTCGATGGGCGGATTTTCCGCAGTTGTTCTATCGTGATATTTGCGCCTGATGGCGCGATATTTTGCTTTGCAAAATATCCGGCGGGAGCAAGCACCCGCCCTACGATAAGAACACAAACCTTTCCCCTTGTAAAGCCGCGAAAACCGTGCTATAATTGTATAAATAAGAGCCTTTTGGAGGAATTTATGAAGACCCTGCTTCATATTTGCTGTGCCCCCTGCGCCAACCAATGCATCGACGTGCTGCGCACCGACGGGTTTGCGGTGGCGGGATTTTGGTATAATCCCAACATCCATCCCTTTACCGAGTACCGCGCCCGCCGCAACACGCTACGGGACTACGCCGCCACCATCCAGCTGCCGCTGATCGAGCGGGACGATTACGGTCTGCGTCCCTTTGTGCGGGAAGTCGCGGAGGATATTGAACATCGCTGCGTCAAGTGCTACGAAATGCGCCTTTTCGAAACTGCCCGGCAGGCAAAAGAGGGTGGCTTCGACAGCTTCACCTCGTCGCTGTTCATCAGCCCTTACCAAAACCACGAGCTGATGCGGGAAACAGCGGAGCGCGCTGCCCATGAGTACGGCGTGGAGTTTCTCTACCGGGACTTCCGCCCCTATTTCAAGGCAGGACAGGAAAAAGCCCGGGAGCTGGGCTTCTATATGCAAAAATACTGCGGCTGCGTCTTTTCCGAGCAGGAACGGTACCTGAAGCCGAGTAAAATCATCCCATAAATCACGTAGGGCGGGTGCTTGCTCCCGCCATCGAAAAATTCGACCTCGATGGGCGAATCTTTCGCGTTTTTTGATTTACACCTTGCGGTGCGGCATTTCACATTTTGTAAAATGCCACGGCGGGAGCAAGCGCCCGCCCTACCATCACTTATGAAGATTTGATCACTTTTGGAGGAACTATGGGTCAATTTGAATTTGCTGCCCCCACATTGTTTGGACTCGAGGGCATTGCAGGCGATGAGCTGCGCCGACTTGACATCCCAAACGTCCGGGTGGAAAACGGCAGAGTGCTGTTTTCCGGCGACGAAACCACCCTCGCCCGGGCAAACCTGTTTCTGCGCACTGCAGAGCGGGTGCTGATCGTGCTGGCGGATTTTCCCGCCAAGACCTTCGAGGAGCTGTTTCAGGGTGTGTATCAGACCAATCTGGAGGATTACATCCCCAAAAACGGTGTGTTCCCCGTGAAGGGTCACTGTCTGAACAGCCAGCTGATGTCCGTTCCCGACTGTCAGGCGATCGTCAAAAAGGCAGCCTCCAAGCGCCTTGGTGAGAAATATCACATGAGCTGGCTTCCCGAGGACGGCGAAAAGTACCAGCTGCAGTTTTCCATCATGAACGACCGGGTGCAGCTGTATCTCGACACCTCTGGCGCAGGTCTGCACAAGCGGGGCTACCGGGCTGTGGGCAACGACGCACCCCTGCGGGAGACCCTCGCCGCCGCTATGATCCAGCTGACCCGCTATCGTGGTCGGGAGTTTCTGTGGGATCCCTTCTGCGGCTCCGGCACGATCCCCATCGAAGCGGCGCTGATCGCCAAGAACCGCGCTCCCGGCTTGAACCGCCGCTTTGCCGCGGAGAAATTCCAGTGGATGGATGAAAAAACGTGGCAGCTTGTCCGCAGCGAAGCCTTTGATAAGGAATTTCACGGCAACTACCGCATCCTCGGCTCGGACAACGACCCCAAGTGCATCTCCCTCGCCATGGCAAACGCCCGCAAGGCAGGCATGGCAGGCTTCATCGAGTTCCGGGACGGCGATGCCACCAAGCTGAGCCTGCCCACCGACTCCGGCATCCTGATCTGCAATCCGCCCTACGGTCAGCGGATGATGGAGCAGCGGAGCGCGCAGGGTCTCTATGCCGCACTGGGTCGTCACCTGAAATTTGCCGACGGCTGGAAAAAGTATATCATCACCTCCGAGCCGGAGTTTGAGCATTATTTTGGTCGCCGCGCTGATAAAAAGCGCAAGCTCTACAACGGCATGATCAAGTGCGACTACTATATGTACACCGACATTCGCCGAAAAGAGGAAAAACGATGAAGCACCTGTTTATCATCAACCCCGCGGCAGGCAGCCGCAACCGCACAAAGCAATATTCCGCCGCCATCCACGAGGCATGCAGGACACGGGGGCTTGACTATCGGATCGAAGTTTCCTCTGCCCCCGGCGAGTGCTGCCGCCTTGCCCGGGAAGCGGCGCAGACAGGAGAAGAATACCGCATCTACGCCTGCGGCGGTGACGGCACACTCAACGAAGTGGCAGCGGGTGCGGCGGGCTACGACAACGCAGCTGTTACTGTTTTCTCCGGCGGCAGCGGCAACGATTTCGTCAAGCTGTTTTCCGACCCGAAGGCATTTTTCGACATTGAAAAACTGCTGGACGCCGAGGAAGCCACCTTTGACCTGATCCGCTGCAACGACGACATCTCCCTGAACATCTGCTCCGTGGGTCTGGATGCCCGCATCGGCACAGACGTTGCCAACTACAAACGCATCCCCCTGCTCAGCGGCTTCCGCGCCTACGCAGTCTCTACAATCGTCAACGTCATCCGGGGCATTTCGGAGCATTACGTGGTAGAGGTCAACGGTGAAACCATCGACAGAGACCTGACCCTCGTCTGCGCCTGCAACGGACGCTTTTACGGTGGCGGCTTCAATCCCGTGCCGGAGGCTGACCCGGAGGACGGTCTGCTGGATGTGCTGCTGATCGAAAAGGTCTCCCGGCTGAAGGTGGCGCAGGTGATCGGCAAGTATAAGGACGGCAAGTACGCCTCATTGCCGAAGCTGATCCGCCATGTGAAGACCGATCGCATCGTGATCCACTGTGACAAGGACACCCCCGCCAATCTGGACGGCGAGCTGCGTGTGGCAAAGACCTTC
>JAZNNV010000103.1:0-3696 GCA_045580465.1 Faecousia sp. | reverse complement strand
GCCATTGAAATGCTCCTGGAGCAGGGCGCCCAGAGCCTGCTTTTTGATGTCCGCTACAATCCCGGTGGCTACAAGAGCGAGCTGGTCAAGCTGCTGGACTACCTGCTGCCGGAGGGACCGCTGTTCCGCAGCCTGGATTATACCGGCAAAGAGAGCGTGGATGAATCCGATGCCGATTGCCTGGAGCTTCCCATGGCTGTGCTGGTCAACGGCGATTCCTATTCCGCAGCGGAATTTTTCGCGGCGGCGATGAGCGAGTATGATGCGGCTGTGGTGGTCGGTGAGAAGACCAGCGGAAAGGGTTATTTCCAGAATACCTTCCGTCTGCCGGACGGATCTGCCGTAGCGCTGTCGGTGGGTAAGTATTTTACCCCGAAGGGCAACTCCCTTGCAGGTGTCGGTCTGACACCCGACGTTCTCATTCCCGTGGATGAGAAGACCGCGCAGGACATCTACGCAGGTCTGGTAAAGCCCATGGAGGATCCCCAGATCCTCGCCGCTATTGAGGCTTTGCAGTAAAAAAGAAACATCGGGGGGCTGGTTCTTTTGCTGAACCGGCCCCTTTTCATACAAAATTTGCAGGCTGCACCTTTGGGCGCAGCCTGCTTTTGGCGGGACTTATCGTATTTGCGTTTATCTCCATACCGACGGGGGAGGGGTTGTTTGCAACCGCTCATAGGGAATGTTGTTTTTTCTGGCATAAGATTCCGCACGGGAATTCCGCGTTCCACGAATCGTCAGCTTCGGAGACCTGCTGAATGCACCATTGGCGATGTCGATGGAACTGTTGAGAATATCGATAGTGGTCAGTTGGTCGCAGTCGCTGAATGCGCTGAAACCGATAGAGGTGATGCTGTTGGGAAGGGTAATGCTGGTCAATCTTTTGCAGCAACTGAATGTGTAATCACCAATAGCATGAATGCTTCGCGGAATCGTAAAGGTGGTCAGACTATGGCAGGAACTGAATGCCCTGGTGCCGATACTGGTGACACTGTTGGGAATGGTGATGTTTTTGAGGCTTGTACATCCGGAGAATGCCTCATCGCCAATCGAGGTAACGCTGTTCGGAATGGTAACACTGGTTATTTTTTCGCACCAATAAAATGTTTTGTTGCCGATACGGGTAACGCCTTTGGGAATCTCAACGGCGGTGCGGTTTTTGTCCTTCAGTGCAGTTATGATGATGGACTCCCCATGCTGTTCATATTCAAAAAGCGCGGCAATTGCCTGCAGCTCAGAAGCACGGGGGTTGGGTGCCGGTTTTTGCTGTACAGGAGATGCTTGTACGGGCTTTCCGGCAGGCGGGGGTGACTTGCGCCGTGCCGAAGCCTTCAGCGTCGGCTCCATAACGGAAGCGGAGAAAAGCTTCTCATAAAACGCTTCCTGCTGGAGATAGGTGTATTGATGGATAGCCTGAAGACGTCCAAACCGCAGCGCAAGACTACCGGGCAGCTTCACAGATTCAAGGTAGACGAACATCTGCTTTTTCTCCAGATCCCGGGCATAGCTCAGCTCGTCCAGACAGTTGTTGGAGGCGAGATAGTTTCTCGACAGGATCGACAGCATGCAGTAGCAGCCCTCCACATGCTCGGCAATGTTGGCATCCCATTCCGCACCGGGATCGATGCCTTCATCGTACCACACCCGGAAGCCGTAATCGATCAGGGCCTTGATGATCGGGATGACTTTGTCGAAGTCCCGATGGGCGTAGCTGACAAAAATAAAGGGTTCTGTACCTTTGTAGGGAACGACTCCCAGGGACTTCTGTTTCCTTGCCCGTTCCATTTCCAAACTGCTTGCCATTGCCATACCTCCTTTTTGATAATATAGCACATATTTTGTCAGCAGGCAAGCAGGCGAGAAATGTTATTTGGTAAAACTTGAATTTTTGTCCAATTACATGCAAAAAAACTTGACTGCCGGATAAAACCGGGCTATAATGTAGGGAGCTATGGAAATTTTGATCTTTGGAAAGGATTTGTAAATATGGCAAAGGAATATAAAATCACCAGTCTGCGCTTGCAGGATCTTGAGAAGGAACTGAACTATCTGAAAACCACCCGTGAACGTGAGATCGCAGCGATGATCGCGGAAGCTCGCTCCTACGGTGACTTGTCCGAAAACTCCGAGTATGATGCCGCCAAGAACGAGCAGGCAAAGCTCTACGGCCGCATTGCGGAGATCGAGGACATTCTGTCCCATGCTGTGATCATCGAGGATGAGAACGAGGCTACCGGCCGCGTCGGTCTGGGCTGTGTCGTTGTGGTCGAGGATGTCAAGACCGGCAAGCAGTCCACCTACCGCATCACCGGCTCTCAGGAAGCCAACCCCATGGAGGGTAAGCTCTCTGACGATTCTCCCTTCGGCCGCGCTGCTGTCGGTAAGTCTATCGGTGATACCTTTATGGTCAACGCACCCGCAGGCTCTTACGAGATGAAGGTCATCAACGTTACACGCGAGGGCTAAATCATGGCGAAGTTTGTACCGCAGGCTGAATTGCCTGTATCCGAGCAGGCGCAGATCCGCCGGGAAAAGCTGGCTGCCCTGCAGGCAGAGGGGAGAGATCCCTTTGTCCAGACCAAGTTTGATTTTGATGCCGATTCCGCTGCCATCAAGGCGGATTACGAGGGCTTTGAGGGCAAGACCGTCAAGGTCGCCGGTCGTTTGATGAGCAAGCGCGGTCAGGGCAAGGTCATGTTCTGCGATCTGCAGGACTGCGCCGGCCGCATCCAGCTGTTCGTCAAGATCGACGAGCTGGGCGAAGAGGAATACACCCGCTTCAAGAAGAACGACATCGGCGACATTGTCGGTGTTGAGGGTGAAGTGTTCAAGACCAAGACCGAGGAGATCTCCATCCGCGCAAAGAGTGTGATCCTGCTGTCCAAGTCTCTGCTGCCCCTGCCCGAGAAGTACCACGGCTTGACGGATAAGGAGATCCGTTTCCGTCAGCGCTATGTAGACGTGATGGTCAACCCCGAGGTCAAGCAGAATTTTGTCATCCGCAGCCGCTTCATCAAGCACCTGCGTGATTACCTTGACAATATGGGCTACATCGAGGTGGAGACCCCCGTGCTGAACACCATCGCCGGCGGCGCATCTGCCCGTCCCTTCGTTTCCCACCACAATACGCTGGACATCGACATGTTCATGCGCATCGCCACAGAGCTTCCCCTGAAGCGCCTGATCATCGGCGGCATGGACCGTGTGTACGAGATCGGCAGAATCTTCCGTAACGAGGGCATGGACCCCAAGCACAATCCGGAGTTTACCTCTGTTGAGCTGTATCAGGCATACGCCGATTTCCATGATATGATGGACATTGCTGAGGGTGTCTTCACCACATTCGCACAGAAGGTGCTGGGCACTTATGAGCTGGAGTGGATGGGCGAGAAGATCGACCTGACTCCCGGCTGGCCCAGAATGACCATGGTCGAGGCAGTCAAGAAGTATGTGGGCATCGATTTTGATGCGATTTCCGACGATGCCGAGGCTGTTGCCGCCGCAAAGGCAAAGGGTGTTGAGCTGGCAGATGCTGCAGAGAAGACATGGGGCAATGCACTCTATGCCTGCTTTGACCAGCGTGTGGAGGAGCATCTGGTGCAGCCGACCTTTATCACCATGTATCCTGTGGAGGTCAGCCCCCTGACCAAGCGCAGCCCCAAAGACCCCCGCCTGACCGAGCGTTTCGAGTTCTTC
>JAZNNV010000102.1:0-2830 GCA_045580465.1 Faecousia sp. | reverse complement strand
TTGTTTTTCAGAAAACGGAGAACACCGGAGACCTTTTCCTGTGTTCCCATATCCGGAATGGAAGCGCTGGAGAACAGGATGCAGGAGGACAGCGGCACCAGCATGAACAGCAGTGCCAGAATCTGCCAGTGCTGCTGACCGAACAGCAGAAGAAACAGCGTTGCAATGAAAATGACGCCGACAACACCCCATGCGTAGACCGAATGCAAACGGCTCATCTCGCGGTCGGGATCTTTTGCCGGAATGGCGGCGATGACCGGGCTGATCAGTACTTCGGCAAGTCCGCCGGAGCAGGAAAAGATGATGGTACCGATGACAAGTCCTGCATAGACCGCATCCGGGAACAGATAGGGCAGGACCGCGTAGACAAGCAAACCGATGAATGTCAGAAACGGCGTGAGTTTGACTGCCAGCGGAATGTTGAATTTATGGGAAAAGAAGGAAAAGATCAGATCGATGGTCAGCTGGGTAAAAAAGTTAATCAGTACCAGCAGCCCAAGAAGGGAATACGAAATATCGTATAAATTGTGAAAAGTCAGAAACAGAATCGGCGAAAGGTTGCCAACGACCGACATCGAAACATTCGTGGTGTAGCAAGCCAGCTTCAGGCGGGTATAGGATTTTGTTTGTTCCATGGAAGATGCTCCTTTTGGTCAAAGATACGGTCACATTATATCATGTCATCGAAAAAAAGGCAAGAATTTTTCAGAAAATAGGTTTACAAAAATCGCGTCAGGTGGTATAATCAACGTAACAACATATACAAAAAGACCTGCTAATAAAAGTCAATACCCAAAATGAAAAAAGTTCGGAAATTTCGAACTATCAAAAATAGGTATAACTCAAAGACCACCGCAAAGTGAAAATTTTTGCGCCGGTCAGGGTTGGCAGGGCAAAGCGCAGGGCGCTTCGCCCGAAGAATATTATACCGGAGGTGTGTTGTCAACATACAAAAAATTCAGAATGGTAATTCCGAATTTTTTGTAAACTCACTTCGTGACTTCAGGTGTTGACAAGGCAAGCATGGTTCTGGCGTAATAAATACGCAGGAACTTGTTCGCCGCAGCGATCATGTAAACCTTATAAGGTTTGCCTTCGGAACGTTTCTTGTCAAGATATGTATATACGGGTTCATCAACAGGACTGTTTTGCAAGATCACGGACATTACCTGAAATAGGGTTTTACGCAGAGAAGCAGAACCGCGCTTGGTAATGGCTTTTGATCGGTTATCAACTTGTCCCGATTGATCGGGGGGCGAGTCAATGCCGGCGAATGCGACCAAAGATTTTTTGCTCTTGAAACGGGTAACGTCAGCGATTTCAGCAATGAGCTGCGGTCCGAGAACCTCACCGACACCGTACAGGGACATGACCGTACCGTATTCAGGCAAGGTGGAAGCCAAACGCTGTAGTTCCTGCTTAAGAGCCGCCAGAGTTTCTTCGACTGATTGCAGCTGAATAATTGCCTGTGTGACAATGACCTTGGTGGCTTCCATAGCAGGAAGTAATCCAACATTCCCACAAGCGGACGCATAGATATCTTCTGCTTTGTCTGCATTGTAATGGTACCCGTTCCGTTTGCACCAACGCTCGTATTTTTCCTTGAATTGACGCTCAGAAATACCGCAAACACATTCACAGTGCCAGAATTTCAAGGTAAAATCCACCCATTTTTCGTGACCGTCGCTTTTTCTTGCGGGTGAGCTGAACAGCTTATTCACATTGGGAAAGGTCTCGTCAAGCAGCGCGATCAAGTTGTTTTTGAGCATAGTCTTCAGCTTGATATACTGATTGTACTGGCGGTTACAAATCTTTAAGGTCTGACGGATCTCATCTTCGGGAACATATTCCCGTAGTTTCGTCCAACGGTCAAGTGCCATATTGGCAAGTTTGATTGCGTCGATCTTATCCGTCTTGACTTTTCGTATCGAGTTTCCATTGTAATCGTGCGCCAGAATCGCATTGACTACGGAAACAAATATACCTGCTTCATGGAGGTACTGCGCTATTGGTTCGTAATAACGTCCCGTATACTCCATAAGCACACGGGTCTCACCGGGAAGGCTTTTCAAAAACCTTGCCAGTTCTTTGAGTTCACTCTCGGTGTGATCTACCTCAAACGGGGAGGCTACTACCTCGCCGAAGGGGCGCATGACTGCTATCATGCTTTTTCCTTTGGATACGTCGATTCCTACTGCATTCATTTCTGCTCTCCTGCTTTTATTTTTGCTGAAATGGTGCCACCCTTTACCCATTGCCGATTCTATCTGTTTGGTGATACGGACGTATACGTGTGTAGTAGCCCTACCTGCTTAAACCGAACGTTGCAATAGAAGGATGGATGACTGTCTTTTTGACGGGCGTGATAGCCCAAGGAGTGATTCGTCAGTCCATTTCGCCCTTCTATTGTAACTTAGGAATGAGAACCTGCCGTGTACATCTGGCTGATGTATACCGGATGGCAAATATATTATAACAGGAGATATTTTACTTATTTTTGCATTTTTTGTTCTCATTATGCCTTGTTCTCTCGAAAATCCATTAGATGGCCATTAGAAAAGCGGCTTTTTCTAATGTGCATTTCCGGGGTAGAGGCATGGTATACAAAGAAAGCGGTCGAAAACCAGTGAAAACACCTCTGAAAACAAAAGAAAATAGACGAAACGCCCTCGTTACTTGTGCATTTCGTCTACTTCCTGGTCTGAGTGACAAGACTTGAATCTTGCCCGGACTTGCAACGAGTGCAAGTCCCAAAGAATGGCGGATATAAATAGCATCATATATTTGTCTGCTGCTGCCATTCTTTCAGCCGCATGTTGGGTAATCTTAT
>JAZNNV010000101.1:0-12494 GCA_045580465.1 Faecousia sp. | reverse complement strand
CGATCCGACTTCCGGAGGGAGCCGCCACGATGGAGGCCGAGATCTGGTGGAGCTCCACCATGTGGGGCACTGTTCAGGTGGACGCCATGATCCTGGACGAAGCAGAGGAAGAGATGAAAGCACCCTATGTGCCCACGCCCTTCGTCGCGCCCACGGTGGAAGAGATCCTCGCCAATGTGACAGATACCTATCCCCGTGTGTTCTTCAGCCCCGAAGAGGCAAAGGAGATCAAGCTGCGCCGCTTCAACACCCTGAAGACCAAGTACGGCTTTACCTGGAACTCCAAGTATAACGAGCTGCTGGTGATGGCAGATGCTTATTTGGATGTGACCGAGGTGGAGATCGGCTTCAATACCGGCAAGACCTGCTGGATGGATGTCTATCCCGTGCTGAAGGATCCCAGCGATCCCAGCTACGACGCACGGTACATCGAGAACAGCATCGATGACAACGGCAATTTCTTCGAGCTTCCCCATACCGGCTTTGGCTGTCTGGTCACCGGCACCCTGCGTGATATGATGAAGACATGGGCGCTTGCCTACACCATGACCGGCAAGAAGGTGTATGCGGAACGCGCCATCGACTTTGCAATGCAGATTTCCGATTGGAAATGGTGGGGCGACTACGAGTGGACCGTTGCCAAGAAGATCGAAGCCGATGCTTCCGTCGCTTGGATGATGGAAGGCATGGTCGCGGTCTTTGATATGTGCCACGATCAGCTGACCGATGCACAGATCGCAAAGCTGAAGCGCAACATCATTGACAAGGGCCTTGTGCCGCTGGCAAAGCAGGCAAAGCCCATGGATACCACCAACGGCAACATGATGATGGTGGGCGGTCTGCTCAGCGGCTGCGCGGCGATCATCGATGAGAATAACGCGGAGGAGATCAAGCCCTATCTGGATCACGGTCTGCTCTGCACCCACAACGCACTTGATAACTACGCATTCTCCGGCAATACGGAGGGTCACTACTATACTGACTTCGGTCTGGAGTCCTTCATGCCCGCAGTCGGCTTCCTCTACCGTGTGACCAAGCTGCCCGGTCTGATCGATCATCCCTTCTTTGCGGAGATCCTGCCCTACTGGACCATCATGTGGGCAGCACCCGGCACCGGCTCACATCCCAACTACTCCGACGGCAGAGTCGCCGCCTACATGAAGCTGCCGATGGCGATCCTCTCCAAGCTGAATCCCGATCCGCTGATCGACGGCTTCCTGATCAGCGCAAGAGGCACCGGCAACATCTTCAATGATTTCGTTTACCTGACGCCCGATCCCAAGCCCCAGTACATGACGGATTATGCCGCTCTGGTGGAGGAATTTGGTTACGGCGCACTGCGTACCGGCTTTGCAAGTGACGATATGCTGCTGTCCCTGAAGGCGAATGACTCTCAGATGGGTCACAACCACTATGATCAGAACTCCATCCAGTTTACCTTTGGCGGCAACGGGCTCATTCAGGACCCCGGTGTTGGCAGCTATTACTACGCTGACCGCACCTTCTGGACCCACGGCGGTCACTCCACCATTCTGGTGGATGACACCGCGCAGATGACGATGGGTACCGGCAGCACCAAGCTGGTCTTCAACAACAGCCTGTACTCCTACCTCATCGGCTCCGCACCTGATGCCTACGGCGAGGATTATGACGGCTCGATGCTTAACAAGTTCGACCGCCATGCCATTCAGATCAACCATGAGGATAAGGGCTACTACCTGATCATCGACGATCTGGCAGCAAGCAAGAACCGCACCTACTCCTGGCAGATGTACAACGGCGACCGCAAGCGTTTCTCTGTCGACGGTGTTACCACCGAGGAGCTTGTCCCCACTCTGGGCAACAACGTTTCCATGCCCTTGGGCGGAAACGTGCTGAATCTGAGCTTCATTGACGGCGAGCAGCTGGTGATGAACGACAAGCTCTATAATTCCAGCGGCAGAAATGTCGGTCTGACCTTCACCGCAACCACCAGCGTTGCATCCAAGGCGCACCAGTTCATGACGGTGATCAGCGTTGCGGATAACGCTAACGCAAACTTCCTCAGCTTCATCACCGTATTGGACAACCGCCGCTTCACCGTGCCTGAAAAGCTGGACGATTCCAATGATCTGATGTGGGATTCTTCGATGCCCGTGGGTCAGGAGATCGTCAAGGACAACATGATCGGCACTACCAACTGTCTGTTCTTCCGCGGTAACAAGGCAGGCGACTACATCACCATTCCCTTCACCATTGAAGAGGACGGCGAGTACACCCTGACTCTGAAGATGGGCGTTTCCGACGGCTGCTGTATGGTAAAGGCGACCCTTGATGACACCATCACCACCAAGCCCTTCGATTGCTCCGGTCTGCCTGAGGCGATCATCGGTGTTTCCCTTGGCCAGCAAAAGCTGACCGCCGGCACCCATACCATCAAGCTGGAGGTCGCAGGCCCCGGTGAGCACAAGGATTATCAGGCTGGCTGGTATCTGATCAACGCGTCCGGTCTGGACATTATGCGTGTCGGTGTGGAAGTTCCCGAAACCAAGGATCTGGCTGTTACCGAGATCTACGACAATGCAGATGTTCTCGGCGGTCTGATCAACTATGTGGACAACAAGTTTGACCTTGTGATGTTCAACCGCAAGGGCGGCAGTGTTGCCGCCGGCAAGCTGACCACAGACGCACAGCAGGCATCTGTTCTGGGTCTGGTGGAAGGCAGCATCACCGAAGGCTACGCAGCTACCGATGCAACCACGCTGGTCTACGACTCCAAGGTCCTGCTGGAGGCTGCAAGCAAGCTGAGCGTTGTTTCCAACGCCGATGGTTGGTTCATCAGCACCGAAACGGCTCAGACCGTAAAGCTCAGCGGCATCGCTCCTGAGCTGGACTACATCATCACCCTCAACGGTGAGGAGCTGGATGCCAAGATCGAGGACGGCGTACTGACCGTCGCACTCGCGGCAGGCGAAAATGATATCGCGATCGTCGTAGACGATCCCGAAGCCACCGAGCCTTCTGATCCCGCAGTCGATCCCAGCGATCCCGCTGATCCCTCTGATCCCTCTGATCCCGCACCTACCCAGCCGGGCGATTCCGACAAGCCCGCTGATGATAACGCAGGTCTGTGGATCGTGATCGCGATCGTCGCGGCACTTCTGGTCATCGCGGTGATCGTCATCCTTCTGGCAAAGAAAAAGCGCAAGTCTGAGTAAATCGTTCCGAATCATTTGAAAGGAGAGATTACACAATGTTGAAAAACAAGAAATTTGTCCGCAGATTGGCATGGCTGCTGTGCTTGTCGCTGATCGTGGGTCTTGTGCCTGCCGGTCTTCTGAGCATGCCGGCTTATGCCGTTCCCGAGGGAACAGTGGTGTTCAGCGATGGTGCTGAAGCCTACAATTTCAAAACCAAGTGGACTCTGACCGGCTCTGTTATGGCATGGGGCGATGCTGCCTATAAATATGAAGGCGACCGCGTTATGCTGCTGCAGACGCCCAATGATACCGCTACCAGCCCTGCCTTTGCCGTTACTCCCGGCATGGCTTACACCCTGAGCTATTTCACCAAACAGCATACTGCCCCTGCCACCGAAGGCAAGGGCAGTGCCCAGATCCGTTTCTATGACGCCGGCGGCATGCTGATTTCCGGCGCAACTGTCAAGGCAGTTGCCTGCGGCGTTGCGGACTGGACGGAAAAGACCCTCACCGCTGTCGCTCCTGACGGCGCAGCCAGCGCAAAGCTCTACTTCGATACCGAGGGCGATGCCAAGCTGATCTATGTTGTTGACGTGATGACGGTCACCGAGCATGAGGCTGACCCCAACGCAACGGAAGCAACCGAAGCCACCGAAGCAACCGAAGCAACCGAGCCCGCTGGCAATCCCATTGTCAACAACGGCTTTGAAGCCGGTCTTGAGAACTGGAATCAGTATCTGACCGCAGAGGTCGTCAACGACGATGTTCACGGCGGCAATGCAGCGGTGAAGCTGACCGACGACACCAAAACCGGTGGCGGTTACATTTCTCAGACGGGCATTCCCGTTATTCCCGGCAAGACCTACGAGCTTTCTATGTGGGTCAAGGTCCTCAGCGGCAAGGATGGCTATTTCGGCATCTACGGCATCGGCAATGCCGCTGTCGCAGCCTTCACCGGCAGCAGCTCCGAGTGGACCAAGGTTTCTGTTTCTGTTACCGTTCCTGCGGAGTATTCCGCTGTTACCATCGAGATCGGCTCCAACAAGGGCACTGTCGTCACCTATCTGGTGGATGATGTGACATTGTCCCTCGTCGGCGAAGAGCCGGAAGTGACCGAGCCTTCCACCGAAGCAACCGAGCCTTCCACTGAAGCAACTGAGCCCTCCACCGAGGCAACCGAGCCCTCCACCGAAGCAACCGAGCCCGCTGGCAATCCCGTTGTCAACAACGGCTTTGAAGCCGGTCTTGAGAACTGGAATCAGTATCTGACGGCAGAAGTTGTCACCGATGATGTTCACGGCGGTAACGCAGCGGTGAAGCTGACAGACGATACAAAAACCGGTGGCGGTTACATTTCCCAGACGGGCATTCCCGTCATCCCCGGCAAGACCTACGAGCTTTCCATGTGGGTCAAGGTCCTCAGCGGCAAGGATGGCTATTTCGGCATCTACGGCATCGGCAATGCCGCAGTCGCAGCTCTCACCGGCAGCAGCTCCGAGTGGACCAAGGTCTCTGTTTCTGTTACCGTTCCTGCGGAGTATTCTGCCATTACCATCGAGATCGGCTCCGGTAAGGGCACCGTCGTCACCTATTTGGTGGATGATGTGACCTTGTCCCTCGTCGGCGAAGAGCCGGAAGCAACCGAGCCTTCCGGCACGGTCATTTTCACCGATGACATTGAAGCCTACAACTTCAAGCAAAAGTGGACCCTGACCGGTACGACCATGCGTTGGCCCCCGAACCCCGGCTTTGAGTATCAGGGCGACTTCGTCATGATCCTGCAGGGCAACGGCGACACCGCCACCAGCCCCGCCTTTGCGGTTTTCGCCGGCGGCGAGTATGTTCTGAGCTACTGGACAAAGCAGTTCGTGGCGGGCACCGCAGGCAGCGTGCAGATCCGCTTCTACAATGCAGCGGGCGCACAGGTCGGCGCATCTGAAAAGATCGCAGCCTGCAGCGTGACTGAATGGACGGAAGTCAAGCTGTCCGCAGTTGCCCCTGAGGGCGCAACTACCGCAAGACTCTTCTTCGATTCTCCCACTGAGAATTACGTCGTTGACGTGATCACTGTTACAGAATATGGCGAGAAGCCCGTTGAAACAGTCCCCAGCGAGCCTACGGAAGACACCACTCCCACCGAAGACACCACACCCACCGTTCCCACTGAGCCCACTGAGCCTCCCGTATATAAGGAAGCTTTTGAGGAATACTACACGCCCGAAGGTGCAAGCAGATTTGTCCGCATCCCCAATAACTGGACTGTCAGTGCGGAAAGTGCGGCGCTTGGCTGTGCAAAGTACGATACCGGCTATGACGCTTCGTGGAATCTGTGCATTCAGGATGCAGTGGATAAGTGGATCAGAAGCCCGCTGACCGAAGCGATCCCCGGCTATGAGTACAATGTAACCTTCCATGAGAAGAAGTATCAGCCCAACCAAGACGGTAACGGCGGCTATGCCAAGATCGTCTTTGTGGATGCTGACGGTAAGATCCTGAAGGAATACGAGATCGCTGCCGGTACCAGCAAGACCTGGACGGAGAAGGTCCTCTACAGCAAGGCACCTGCCGGCGCAAAGAGCTTCTATGTGGAGTTCGGCCTCAGTGCCCCCACCGGTGAGCCTACTTACTCTGTAGATGATTTGGCGGTTTATGCCTTTGAGGCAGCGCTGGGCGATCCCGACGTTACCCAGCCCACCGAGCCTGTGATCACTGTTGACCCCATGAAGCCGCTGGAAGACAAGTTTGAAGATTTCTTCGACGCCAGCGATGCCAATTCCGGCCCTGCCGGCTGGTCCTCCAATGACGACGGCGCCGGCTTCAGCCCCATGATCAGCCTGATCAAGGATGAGCTGAGCTATGACGGTTACTATCTGTGCCTGCAGAAGGCAGGTCAGTGGACCGTCCAGAGCAAGGACTTCCCGGTTCAGGTCGGTTACGCTTACACTGCTTCCTTCAAGGCAAGAAAGCTGGCTGACAATGAAAACTACTTCGGTACGGTTGAAATCTGCTTCCTCAACACCAGAGGCAAGGTCATCGCATCCGAAAAGGTCACCGTCGGCAAGACCTACGGCGCATGGGCGGACGAATCCGTCACCGCAGCCGCGCCCATTGGCGCTGTGAAGGCGTACATCATCTTTGCGTTGGAGTACACCGATAGAAGAGCGCAATCTGACTACGCAGTTGACGATCTGGTGGTCACCAGATCTCAGGATCAGGTCTTTGAGTATGAGGAAGATCCCAACTCCACTGAGCCTTCCGAGTACAAGACCATCTACAGCGACAGCTTCCAGAGCTACTACAAGCCCGATCCCAACAAGTCTGTCAATCTGCCTCAGGGATGGACCGGCAGCGAGCAGTCCGCAGCGCTGGGCACCGCGACCTATGACGATTACGACGGCACCCGCAACCTATGCCTGCAGGACAGAGGCGATAAGTGGATCAAGAGCCCGATGATCAAGGCAACTGCCGGCAACATCTACTACGCAACCTTCGTGGAGAAGAAGCTGCAGCCTCATCAGGAAGGCACCGGCGGCTACGTGAAGGTCTGCTTCGTGGATGCAGACGGCAAGGTCATCAAGACCTATGAGCAGGCCATCGGCTCCAGCAAGACATGGACCGAGCTGGAAGTGGGCGGTCAGGCACCTGCAGGCGCGACCCAGCTCTATATTGAGTTCGGTATCGCGAATGCAACCGGCGCACCTTCCTACTCTGTTGACAATCTGACAGTCATCGAAGGCAAGCCCAGCAAGCCCGGCAGCCAGCCCACTCCTCCCGCGCCCGGTGGTGACAACAGCAACACCGGCGACGAGGCAATGCTCCTGACTGCAACGGTTATTCTGGTCGCAACCATGGCAATGGCTGTTCTGGTCATTAAAAAGCGTAAGTTCTTCTAAAAATCGATCTGTCAAGGGCACCGCGACTGCGGTGCCCTTGATTTCCATTTTTTGCGCCAATTTCCGAAAACAACTATGTTTTTTTCTGCTTATTTCGGCAAAGCTATGGTTGCGGAAAGAAAATGCTTTCTTCGGAAGGCATTTCATCCGAAGAAAGCAAAAAGGAGAGAAAATATCATGAAGAACAACAATCAGATCAACGTTCCTCAGGCTCGCGAAGCCATGGACAAGTTCAAGATGCAGGCAGCTCAGGAAGTGGGCGTCAACCTGACCAACGGTTACAACGGTCACCTGACCTCCCGCGAAGCCGGCTCCGTCGGCGGCCAGATGGTCAAGAAGATGATCGAGGCTTACGAGCAGGGCATGCAGTAAACAAAAGAAGCGGGCAGCCAATCGGCTGTCCGCTTTTTGTACATTATTCCATCCAGATGGGGTTGCCGATGGCGGCAGGTGCGCCGTCGGATTCCCGAATGACTACTGCCCGGTAGAACCGGCGCGGCTGCGCTTCGATACACACCTCTGCCTTGCCGTCGATAACGGGAACGGAGCAGACAAGACCCCGGTCACTCAGCACATCAAGGCGGTGGGGTTCGTCTTTTTTATAGCAGATGGGATGTGCATCGCCCACCTTGATAGAAAGCTTTGCGCCTTCGGTGAACGCGACAGTAGAACCCATGGGCGCATCGCCAAGGCACATTTTAATGCCGATGTGACCGGCGCTGAGGTCGCCCTTTTGCAGACGGGTGACGTACTCCCGGCAGTGCTTTTGGGCAACATAAAGGGTGTTGATGCCGCTGTTGGTGGGGGCAAAGTGGACATCCGCGGAGGCGGTGTTGTAGACCTTCATATTCTGATCGAGCATGTCCATCCACAGCTTGTAGTTTTCAATCGTACCGTTTTCAAGCAGATCCTCTTTGTTGTTGGTGTAGATGGTTTCGATGGCGGTGTATTCGCCGAAGCTGTAGTCGGAGAGCTTGTCGCTCTTGGTCAGCTGCATGGGGTGGGCATGGACGATCATGCCGTCGGCTGCCATCACCGCATCGCAGATCTCGATGAACTTGCTGCGCTCGATCTCAAGATAGTCGAACACGCCCTCGACACCGCCGGTGAAATTGTAGACCTCGGGGAACTTTTCCAGCACGACCTTTTCCAGCTGATCCCGTTCCTTAAACAGCATCAGGTAGTGGGCGAAGGTCTGGGGTTCTTTCCAGATGGCGGCAGGCTCTGTGCCGTAAATGAAATGGGCGGGGTCAAATTCGGGCAGATACATATGGCGCACCTGCTGGTGATCCATCAGACCGATGAAGTCGATGCCCAGCTTTTCCATGGCAACGAGCCACTCGGAGGGCGTGGTTTTGCCGTCGCTCATACCGCCGGAGTTGGAGTGGGCATGATAATCGCCGTAGCAGACAGTTCTGCCTGCGTAAAGGGCATCCAGCTTGGAAAAATCGGCGTTATCGATGACGTTGTGAACGTCAGGACTGAAAACAAGACCGGGAATGATGTGTTTCATGATGATCGCCTCTTTCTGATTTTTTGTTATTATAGCACGCAGGGCAGGGAATTGCAACGAAAAGCAGGAAGTTGGAACGTTTCCATTCGTAGGGGCGGATATGATCCGCCCGCAAAATGCAAAAAATCATCCCCGCGGGGATGATTTTTTTATTTCTTATCCGTTCTGCCGAGAAGATAATCAACAGAGGTGTGATAAAAATCGGCAAGTTTGATCAAGACGGAAGTCGGAATGTCATTTTCGCCGGTTTCATATTTGGAATAGCCAGTCTGCGACATTCCCAACATTTTTGCGATCTCTTTCTGCGTCAGGTCGCGGTCTTCGCGAAGATCCCGTATACGTCTGTACATGACATCACCTCGGGAGTTATTTTATATTAACCTGAAACAGATTATTACTTTTAACCTGAAACAGGTTAATGTATTTTCGTGAGGTGATAGAAATGGCAGAATTTTGCTTGGATTGTTGGAACAAACTCATGGAAACAAACGACCCACCGAGGAAATTCGTGATGTCGCGAAAGCCGGACTTTTGCGAGGAGTGCTGTCAATGGAAGCGAGTAATTGTCAGGGTCAAAATGCGGTACATCATTGCAGAATGGTTATGCGAGGTAAGGGAGCGCGCACGAAACTGAGGTGTGGCGGCGGGAGCAAGCACCCGCCCTACTTTTGCGCATTTCCCAATTATATCGTAGGGGCGGATATGATCCGCCCGCCGTGGCGCTGCCAATAAGAAAAGAACGACCCCACTGGGGTCGTTCTTTTCTTGGTGCCGCTGTCCTGTTGCGGTGCCCGAAATTTTCAGCTCGCAATTGCTCGCAAAATTTCGACCGCTGCCACTCGCTCCCCTCGCTGTATCCGCCCCCGGCGGCGCTCGGGTCGCTCCCCGGAATCGAACTCCGTTCTCATCAAACAATCAGTGGCACCAAAAAAGGACACCCCATAGGGTGCCCTCTTTTTGGTGCCGCTGACCGGAATCGAACCGGTACGGATTTTACTCCGAGGGATTTTAAGTCCCTTGTGTCTACCTATTCCACCACAACGGCGCATGGCTGCACATTCGCAATGTCAGCCTATGGTAACACATTTTCGCCTTGCCGTCAAGCCTTACAGCTGGTCGAGATTCAGCGAAAATGGCGTTAAGCACTCGCGGATAAACCAGTCAAGCTCCGGCCTTTCCATTGCCAGCATGGAGTCCATGGTCTGCTTGGCTGCGGACTCAAATTCCGTGTTGCCCGCCTTCTGCTCTTCCACGCATTTGATGTATGCCGACAGCTTATCCGCTGCCTTGACGATGACAGCGATCTCCGGGTCGTCCTCCATGATCGGAGAGACGTAGAAGGGGCGAAGCTGCTCCGGCAGCATATCCAGCAGACGCTGGGCTGCAATATGCTCCACCTGCTTGTAGGCGGCTTTGATGTCGGGATTGTAATACTTGATGGGGGTCGGCAGATCGCCGGTCAGGGTCTCTGTCGCATCGTGATACAGCGCTGCCACGGCGCATTTGTCCGGGTCGGGGCAGGGCAGGTGCAAAATCTCCCGGCGGATCAGCGCCAGACCGTGCGCCAGAATCGCCACCTGATGGCTATGCTCCTGAATATTTTCGGAAAAGCTGTTTCGCATCAGGCTCCAGCGGTTGATGTTGCGCATGCGACCCATCAGCGCGTAAAATTCATTTGCCATACTGTTCTCCTAGGATCGTTTCAATCATTGCGGGAAGATCGCGCCCATCCTCGCAGAAATACCTGCCGCCGGCGGCTTTGATCTCCTCCCGGTCACGGAAGCCCCACAGCACGCTCAGGCAGGGCATGCCCGCGTTACCCGCGGTGATCACATCCACGTCGCTGTCGCCCACATAGATGCAGCGGTCAACACCCAGCTGCGCCATGGTTTTATAGAGCATATCGGGCGCGGGCTTTCGCGGACAGTCAGGGGCTTCCCCAAGGGCGAGAATGCCCGGGAAGAACTCTGCACACAGCAGCTTAACGGCAGCATCCGGCTTGTTGGACACCACGGCGATGGGATATTTCCGGCGCAGGATCTCCAGCGCTTCAAGAATGTGAGGATAGGGCGCGGTCTTGACCTGACAGTGGGCATCGTAATAAGCCTTATAGTCACGAAGAACGGTGTCCACATCGCCCTTGCCGTCGCAGGAGCGTTCGATCAGACACCTTGCACCGCTGCCCACAAAGCGGCGGATATCCGCTTGTGACCAAGTGTGCAGACCGTGCTGCTGGAGGGTGTGGTTGACCGCATCGGTCAGGTCACCCAAGGTATCCAGCAGCGTGCCGTCCAGATCAAAAAGAATGCCGGTTTTTGTCATAGCTGCCCCCAGTTTTTCTTCAGACGGATGTCGTCGCCCAAAAAGGCAAGCCGCTGGAAGCTGCCCCGCAGACGGGATGCGATCTGGGGGCTGTAGCGCTTGGAAAGATCCTCCGTGTTGAGGTTGGTGGAGATGATCATCGCCTTGCCGCTGAGCAATCGGTCGTTGATCAGAGTATAGAGCGCTGCGGTGGTGAACTGACCGGGCATTTCCGTACCAAGATCGTCCACGATCAGCAGATCGCAGGCGGTGTAGCGCTCGGAAGCACGGCGGGCATCCTCGTCGCCGGAGAATTTGGCGCGCTCCAGCGTGGAGAAGAGATGACCCGCGCTTTCGTACATCACGGAGTAGCCCTTGTCGGACACGGTGCGGGCGATGCAAGCGGAGAGGAAGGTCTTGCCCAGACCTGTATCGCCGGAGAAGAGCAGATTGCCGGTCTTTTCATTGAAGTTTTCCCCATAACCCCGGCAGACCTGATAGGTGTGCTCCATAACCGTGCGGATGTTCACGCCAAGATGGGGGTCGTTGCGGTCAGGATAGAAGTCCAGACGGAACTGATCGAAGGTATGGTCGCCCACAGCAAGCAATGTCAGCTCCTTGCGCTGCTCCTCACGGCAGAGGGCAGCAAGGCAGTCGCACATCTGGCTTCCGATGTAGCCGGAGCCGCCGCAGTGGGGGCAAAGGGGTGTTTCATCCAGCCAGCCTGTGCCGAAGGCGGCGTCCAGAAGGGCTTGACGCTTTGCTTGCAGGCTCAAATTTTCCTGCTTTGCCTGCTCGATCATTGCCTGCACATCGCCGCCGCCGGAGAAGGCTGCCTGCGCCGCCTTGGCGACGGTCAGGCGCAGCTGCTGATCGATCTGGCGCAGCTCCGGGAGCTGACGGTAGGTCTCCTGCAGACGCTGCTGATATTGGGATTCGTGGTCGGCTTTGGCGGAAGCCAGCCGATCCTGCGCCCGTTTGACGATTTCTCTGCTGTATGCCACGGTTTACACCCCCTGCATTAGTCTGGCGATTGCCGCCTGCTCATCCGCGTCCAGCTGACGCGAGCCGTTTTGTGTACCCGACTTGCGGTCGCCGGAGCGTACCTGATCGGGCGTCTTGAAGCCGGATTCGTTCCAGCTTTGGAGAATTTTGTTCATATAGGGCCAGCTCATGCCGCCGGTATTGAGGCAGGTGCGCTCATAGGCGATGGCGATCACGTCCATCGGAAAGCCCATGTCCAGCCACGAAAGCGCATAGCGCTCCTCCGCGGGGGTGAGATTTCTGCCCCGGATCTGCAGCGTATTCATCAGCTCGTGGAGCCGGGAAGCGCGGAAATTCTGGGACTGTATGTAAGCGCCCGCCGCTTCGAGGGTATCGATGCCGGCTTCCGCCCAATGGTATGCTTCCTTCTCGATGGTGCGAAGGCTGGGGTTGCGCAGATTGCCCCGTTGCTTGGCACGATCCTTGCAGTAGGAAACGAGGACGGAGATGACCTCCGTGGGCAGACCCAGATAATGCACAAAGGACAGCAGGATCTTCAGCTCCTCGGTGTTCAGACTCCGGCCCAGCAGCCGCTGAATCTCGCCGTAGAGCCCCCGGAAGGAG
>JAZNNV010000100.1:0-5567 GCA_045580465.1 Faecousia sp. | reverse complement strand
GTGGTGAACTCGAGGGTCTCGCCACAGTTGGGGCAGGTCATGCCGCCCTGCTCGAGGGTCTCTTCGTCGAAGTTGATGATCTCGCCGCAGGCGCACTGCACCTCGTAAATGATGCTGTCCTCGTCGCCGAAGTCGAAGCCTTCCTCATCGTAGTCTTCGTCATCGTCGTACTCGTCGTAATCATCATCGTCATCATCGTAGTCATCGTCATCATCCTCGTCGAGGATGAAGTCTTCGATTGCGTCCAGATCTTCTTCGATCTCATCCAGTTCGTCGGAGATGGCGATCGTGGTATCCTCCACAGCCGTCAGCTTCTTGGTCACATCGCCAAGCAGGTCTACAATGGCTGCGATCATCTTGCCCTCGTCCTTTTCGGTATCGAGGTTCAAGCCATCCATGAGGCCCTTCAAATAGGCAGCTTTTTCGGAAATCGTCATAATGCTTCTCCTTTCGGGTTGGGAAAATATTAAGCCTTGGAGCGGCCCAGATATTCGCCGGTACGGGTGTCGATCTGAATCTTGTCGCCTTCGTTGATAAACAGAGGCACCTTGATCTCAGCGCCGGTCTCAACGGTAGCGGGCTTGGTGACGTTGGTAGCGGTGTTGCCTGCGAAGCCGGGCTCAGTCTTGGTAACGACCAGGTCAACAAAGTTGGGAACTTCAACGCCGAAGACGTTGCCCTTGTAGCTCATAATGGTGCAAACGTCGTTTTCCTTGACGAACTTGAAGCCGTCACCCAGAACGTCAGCGTTCAGGGGGACCATGTCGTAGGTCTCGGGATCCATGAAGTAGTACAGCTCGCCATCGTTGTAGGAGTACTCCATCTTCTTTCTCTCAACGTAAGCGGTGGGGAACTTTGCAGAGGGGTTCAGGCTGGTTTCAGTCACGCCGCCGGTGATGACGTTGCGCATCTTGACACGAACGAAAGCAGCACCCTTGCCGGGCTTGACGTGCTGGAACTCGATGACCTGCATAACCTTGCCGTCCATCTCGAAGGTAATACCATTTCTAATATCGCCTGCAGAAATCATTTTTATATCCTCCTAATTGTATGACCCTTGCGGGTTTTAAAATGTACGTATTTTAACCAGTATATTTTAACCTATCGATCCGATTTTTTCAAGGGGGTATCGAAAGTTTTTTAGACAATTATCAGATTTTTCGGGCTGAAAGTGATGTTTTCATAGCCATCAGCCGTGAAAATGGTAACATCCTCGATGCGAACGCCGAATTTTCCGGGCAGATAGATGCCGGGTTCAGCGGAGCAGACCGCGTTTTCGGGGATGCCCTCCGTGTTTCTGGCATTGGGGCTGGGACTCTCGTGGACCTCAAGACCAAGGCTGTGACCGTAGCCGTGACCGAAGTACTCGCCATAGCCGGCATCGGTGATGACCTTACGGGCAGCGGCATCGATCTCGCAGCCGGGTACGCCCGCCTTGGTGGCAGCCAGACCTGCCAGCTGCGCCTGCAGGACAGTCTCATAGACCTTCTTCATCTCGTCAGTTGCATAACCCACCGCCACGGTGCGGGTCATATCGGAGCAGTAGCCCTGATACAATACGCCAAAGTCCATGGTGATGAAGTCCCCTTCCTGAATCACCCGTTCCCCCGCAACGCCGTGGGGCAGACTGGTATTCGGGCCTGAGACCACAATAGGGTCAAAGGACAGACCCTGACCGCCGTTCTTATACAGACAGTAGATCAGCTCCGCCTGCAGCTCCAGCTCGGTCATGCCGGGCTTGAT
Source organism: Faecousia sp. (assembly GCA_045580465.1). Taxonomy (GTDB): domain Bacteria; phylum Bacillota; class Clostridia; order Oscillospirales; family Oscillospiraceae; genus Faecousia. The sequence continues at coordinate 3,824 of JAZNNV010000100.1, read as the reverse complement.
CCGTGTCAGCACTTCGGTAAATGCCTTGTCGGCGATTGCCTGCGCCTTGCGCATCAGGTCAAGCTCCCACGCCTCCTTGACAGCACGAAAGCCGTTGATCTTGTCGTTCATGGGGATGAGGCGGGCATTGAGATTTTTCTCATAGGTGAAAAGCTCACGGGCAGTCAGATAACTCTCTTCGTAGCCAAGGGTCTTGACACCGAACTCCGCGATGGCTTTGTTCAGGCAGCCGACGTAGCCCTTTTCGGTGACAATGTCGATGACCTCAAAGCCCTTGATGCCGTTCTGTGCGGATTCGATATAACGGCTGTCGGTGAAATAGCGGCAGCCCTTTTTCGTGACGATGGCAGCACCCTCAGCGATGTCGAACTCCGCGCCGTAATGACGGCTGTAGCGGCTGGTCAGCAGCAGACCGTCCACTTCCCCATCGATCAAGGTCAGGTACTTTTCAAGATTTTTCATAGTCTGAGTCTCCTTTTCTTTGCAGCATAGATAAAGGGCTTTTCCAGCACATGACGTGCCTTCAGCCAGAAAGTATGATTGTGGATCGACCGCACAAGGATCGATGTGACACCGCAGCAGTTTGCGCCCAGCACATCGGTGTAGATCTGATCTCCGATCAGCGCGCATTCCCATGGCGCAGCGCCGTAGCGCGCCATGCAGGCGCGGATGCCTTTGGAAAATGGCTTGCGGGCATGGGTGATACAATCGATACCATAGCGCTCACAGAACTCCCGCACGCGGCTTTTGTGGGAGTTTGAAACAACGCACAGTGACAGTGAAGATTTCTTGAACTCTTCCAGCCACGCCCGCACCTGCTCCGCCGGTTCATTCGTGGTGTAAGGCACGATGGTATTATCGAAATCCAGCATCACCAGTCTGATGCCCCGTTCGTCAAAAAACGGAACGCTCAGATCGGTAATGCGGTCGGTCAGAACCGTTGGCAGCAGGGAAAATGACATAAAAAATACCGCACTTTCATATGGTATGTTGGGATTATATCATGAAAGGTGGATTTTGTCCATGCCAATTCCCATATATCTTGCCATGACAGGCGCTGAATTTCTCACCTGCACGCAGCAGCCGGCGCGCCTTGGGTGGATGGCGTGTCACTTTTCCCCCGGCGGCGAGGGGCTGTGCAATTCTCCCGCACAGCTGCCGCCCGACTCTTTGCTGATTTTGGACGACAGCACCCCTTATCAGGATCACGACTGTGATGTAATCCTTGCGCAGCTGTCCGATGCCGTCGCAAGGCTTCGCCCTGCTACGCTTTTGCTGGATTTTCAGCGCCCGAACAACGACGGACTGAGGTCATTGACTGAACGCATCGTGACAAGCCTTCCCTGTCTCGTGATCGTGTCTTCCTGCTACGCAGATACTCTCAACTGTCCGATCTTTTTACCGCCTGCACCCCTCTGGCAGCCGCTGGAGGATTATCTGAAGCCGTACCAAAACCGGGAAATCTGGCTGGATGCCGCGCCCATATGCGCGCAGGTTCTTGTAGACACGGATGCTTCCCACTATCTTCCCCGTTCGTATGCAACCTGCGATGCGTACCCCTATTATGATGACACGCTGCACTGCCGTTATCACATTAAAATTGAACAGGAGCAAATCGTTTTCAGCCTATGCAGAAGCTGCGCCGAGCTTACCTCTTGGATGGCGGAAGCGGAAGCGCTGGGTGTCAAGGGAGCTGTCGGACTTTATCAGGAATTACGGGACTTTTCTTCTTGACGAACCGTGGAATAATGCTATAATGGCATTACCACAGAGAAGGAGGGATAACATGTTCCGTTATCATTTGCGACTCCAACTGCCGCCAACCCTTGACTTTGAGGAGCGGCTTGAAAATATGCTGGATTTTTGCAAAAAGGCAAAAATCGATGATGTGATCTTCTTTATTGGCTGTGAAGAGCTCGCCACCGGTCACATCACCATCGAAGAAGCCAAGCCCTATGCGCAGGTCATCAACCATGCGAGCACGTACCTGAAAGAAATGGGCATCACCGTTTCCCTCAACCCTTGGATGACCATCGGACACTATGATGGCGGAAGATCGCTGAAGGATGGTCAAAACTTCCGCACTTTTGTCGGTCACGACGGCGCGACTGCGGAGGTTGTCGCCTGCCCCGCATGCGAAAACTGGCGGAAATATTACGCAGAGCTGCTGAACTTCTATGTGGAAGCCATTCAGCCCGACGTGATCTGGCTGGAGGATGACTTCCGTCTGCACGGACATGGCGCAATCAAGAACATCAAACGGGGCTGCTTCTGCGAGGAACACATGCGCCTTTATAACGAGCGGCTCGGCACTTCCTATGACCGGGAGACCTTTGTCAGGCTGATTGGCACTGATACCGCCGCCAGAAAAGCATTTGTGGACATCAGCCGCGAGACCATGGAGGACACACTGCAGTATATCGCTGACCACGTGGATCAGCGCTGCTTCGGTCTGATGACCGGCGGTGCCTATCTTGAAGAAGGCAGACGCTATCCCGCATTTTTCAATACTCTTGCATCCGACGGACGGGAAAAGCCTTTCAACCGCATCACCACCGGCGTTCCCCGTCAGTTCTCGCCACAACAGACCGGCAGTCGCCTGCACTGTTGGTCAATGCTCAATCGCTATTTAACGGGTGACACTGCTTATTGCGTCACAGAAATCGAGAACAACCCCCACGGCAACTACACCAAGAGCGTCCGTTTCGACAAATTTCAGCAGCTGAACGCGATTCCCCTGCTTCTTTCCGGCTCGACCTTTTCTATTTTCGAGTTCAACGGCAACGGCGCGATCAACTATGACCGCCTTGCCAAAATGTATGCAGACATCAAACCCTATTTGAGCCGGGCTGAGGAACTGAAGCTCTCCCCTGCGGATATGACGGGTGTGGAAGTTCTTGTCAACGCGGACGTGGCGTACACCGCAAAGGCAGACGGCGGCGATTACATCAACGGCTTTACCGACACCACCGGCGAGCTGATGGCATGGCTTGCCCTGCTGGGTGTCAACTGCCACTACAGCACGGATGCGGATATGACGGGCGAAGCGGTTGCAGTAGACGGACAAGTGCTTCGTTCCCTTTCCAAGACGCAGATAGAAAAGCTCTTTGCGAATAACTTTGTCATCCTTAACGGCAATGGCGTGGAAGCGCTGTTTGACATGGGTCTGCAGCAGCTGATCGACGCCGATGGCTACGAATGCTTTGTGGAGCGAAAGAGCATCAAGACCTTTGAAGAGCTCTGCACCGGCGAAAAGCTGTACGGTATCACTAAGATGCGGGCAACCAGCTTCTTCGGCACGGGCGATTATGTGCGTGTCAACTATGGCGATCGGGAGAAAACAGCCTACACCACCATGATGGATGCTTATGAGCAGCCCTTCGGCGCCGGTATGACTGTCGTTGGAAACGCCTTCATCGAGCCGCACAAGTATAACCGCACCGAACCGATTCCCTACGGCATGTACCATCCCCTGCGGGAACACGTGATCAAGCAGGCAATGAACAAAAGCGGATTGCTTGCCGACAAATTCTTCGTCACGGAAGAAAACGTAGCGCCCTATTCCTTCCGCAAGGACGGAAAACTGATCCTCATGCTTGTAAACTTCTGCGATGACGATTATGAATCGCTGCACATCGAAACAGATGCAGTCCTTACGCAGCTTGAGATCATCACCCCGTCCCATCCTGATGGATACACGCCGAACTATCGCAAAACCGAAACCGGCTATGTGATTGAAGAAACCCTTCAGGGTCTTGAAAGCTATATTCTCATCTGTAAATAAGAAGAAGCCACCGGTTCGCCGGTGGGTTTTCTTTTGGACG
>JAZNNV010000099.1:0-4145 GCA_045580465.1 Faecousia sp. | reverse complement strand
GCTTATGAGAAGCGCGATCACCAAGAGGATGATACCATTCTTTACGGAGTAGGTAATCAGCACCGCTACTGCCAGCAGGGAGAGCAGCGCACTTGCCAGCTTGAATACAAAGGCGGAGCAGGAGATCAGACCGGCGCACAGCCAAGTGAACAAGGTCAGCGCCAATGATACTGGCGCAAAGAGAATTTTCAAGATGAACATATCGCAGCCTCCTTTTCGCATCGTTCCATGAGTGCATCGCACTCCGCTTTGACCTGGGCTTTTTCGGCGTCGGTCAGGTCACGCTCCTCATCGGTAAGTTCCATTTCCCGGAAGCTGGTATAGGCATCCATCAGCGCATCCCGCAGGGCTTCCGGTGTGGGGCAGTATTCCACGGTGTTCCAGTCCTCGCGGTATTTATCCCAGCCCATTACCGTATATCCCCGGCTGGTGAGGATGACTTCAAAATCCGCATCGCGGCTGAGATAGTCAGCGAATACGGTCAGAACAGTTTTATTTGTCAGCATATCTTCCAGCAGCTCCTTTCTTCGCAGCGTTGGTTTCTTCCTTGATATAAGCATACCGAGTACCGGCATTTTTTGCAATGATACGGCAAAAGAGGGGCAGCGGCGAATTGCCGCCGCCCCTCCGGTGTTATTTGAGCGCCGCCAGCGCGGAAACAATTTGTTCCGCCGCTGTCCATATCCGTTCCTGATTCTGCTGAATGTCCTCCAGATCGGCTTCATAGATACGGCCTGTTTCGTGAGCGCGCTTGGTGAGCTGGTTGAGATTGTTGCTGGAATAGCGAAGCAGGGACACCAGCTCCCGCAGCTCCGGCAAGTCCAGCTTCACCACATAACCGTCAATCGCCATCTTGCGGAGATACGCCGCCATGTTGGTAGTGCCAAACTGCGCCATCTTTGTTTCGATCATTTCCCGCTCCTGTGGGGTCACACGAAATTTGAGTTGAATATCCCTTTTCCGCTTCGCCATAGCTTAACGCTCCTGCCCTTTGGACTTAGCCGAAAGTTTCGGCGAAGTTGCTTCAGGCTGCTTTTTCAGCTTGTCACGGACAGAGGATTTCTGCTGTTCCTGGGCGTGTGCTTTCCGTGCCTGAGAGAGAAACAGATCGGTCAGACCGGGATGGCTGTTTACCACAAGATAGCAGTTGCGGTCAGTACCCCAGGCATCGGGATTTTCAAAGACGGGAACGGTTTTCGCCCACGCCTTGTTGTCCGAAGAAATGCGCCCATCCCAATCCTTCTGCTGTACGGTAACGGCAAGCACATGGAATACACGGTCATACCCGAACTGCTCCACCACCTGTTTCACGGCATCGCTGCCGAGGCGGTTATCGCGGTAGTGGTCGCGGATCGCCGCTTCAATAGCTTCCTTGCAGGCCATGTTCGCCTTGTTGGAAGCACGGTAGACGGTCAGCTCGTCATGCTCCTGGGCATGGGACGCGGGGTATTTATAAACGGGAACATCTTTCATCATCGTACCTCCATTTCTTTCTTATGGGGTTTGTCCGGTGTGCCGCGTACCGGCGGGGCTTTCAGCTTGTCGAGGACAGAGGGGCGGGAAGATTTTGCAATCGCCTGTTCGGACTGCGCCTGTCCCTTGCTGTCCAGATTCAATTCCATATCCAACTCAATGAGCCGCGCCGTTTTCTCCGCCAGCTCCCGTTCTTGGGGGAACGGTTTGCCGACTTCGGCCTTTGCCGCCGCCTGCTGGTTATAGAGGTTTTCAAGCTGATCCTGCACATTCCGCAAACGCTCCGGCATTTTCTCCAGCGCATTTTCGATGCGGACAAGATTGCCCCTTGCATCGGTGCCGAGTTCAACACGGTGGGTCATCTGCCCTCTGAGTGTCAGCGTGTATTCCTGTTGGAAGGAATCAAAGGCAACGGACATGGTAAAACCGCGATAGCTGCCGATCTGTACCGGGTCTTTGCCCTTTACTTCCTTGCAGGCATCCAGCAGCGCAGCTCCGGCGTTTTCCTTATCGGTGAGCTTATCGCCACGGATTTCCATGCCGATGAAGCCCTCCACTGGGAGCGGGTGCGCCGCGAGGGTCTGCATATCTGCTTCCAGTCCACGGATAAAACCCTTGCTTTCTTCGATCTTTTCCGGGAAGTATTTCAGCAGATTGTCCTCCAAGCGGAACTGCTTGCTTTGGTGGTCTGCTTTCATAATTTTGAGCTTGGCAACCTCCACATCCAAATCCATACGCTCTTTGATGCGCGGATCACCGGCACACAGCGCCTTGATTTCCGCAAAGGACAGCGCCGTGGCATCTACATCCTCACAGGAACGCACCGGGGATTTCGAGGTCATAATCTGCGAGATAAACCGCTGCTTGTTCTCCACGGTCTGCCAGAGGTAGGCATCAAAGGTTCCTTCGGTGACATAGCGGCATACATGGACTTTTTCGTTTTGGTTGCCCTGTCGTTCAATACGGCCTTTTCGCTGGGTAAGGTCACGGGGTCGCCACGGACAATCCAAATCATGCAAGGCAATCAAGCGATCCTGCACATTGGTTCCCGCGCCCATCTTGGCGGTACTGCCCATCAGGACACGCACCTGACCGCTCCGGACTTTGGCGAACAGTTCGCGCTTTTTGACTTCTGTATTGGCATCGTGGATAAAGGCGATCTGCTCCGGGGGCATACCACCGGCAATGAGTTTTTGGCGCACATCCTCATAGACCGTAAACGGCGATTCGTCCTTTTCATCGTCCAGAGGGATGGCATCTTCCAACGCACGGATTTCCGGGCTGTCCAGATTGCCGGGAGCTGCCTTTGCCGCCCTTTGGGATGGAGCGGTCTTGGGGGTGGATATGTCGCAGAACACAAGCTGGGTCAGCTTATCCGCTTCACCGTCGCGCCAGTATTGCAGGACATTTGCGACACATTGGTTGACTTTGGTGGTTTCCTCATCGGGGAGCATGGGATTGATAATGCGCTGGTCAAGTCCCAGCTTGCGCCCGTCCGAGGTGATTTTGAGCATATTGTCCACTTCGGGCTTGACCTGACCGCTGTGTACCTTGGTGGCGCGCTCCGAGAGAGCTTTCACCATTTCCTGCTGAATTTCCGTAGGCTTGGTAGCAATGGTGTGGTACTCCACCTCCGGGGTCGGCAAGTTAAGCTGGTCTGCGGTCTTGATGTCGGCAACCTCTTTGAACATATTCATCAGTTCGGGGAGGTTGAAAAACTTGGCAAAGCGCGTTCTTGCCCGGTAGCCGGTTCCCTCCGGGGCAAGCTCCAGAGCGGTGGTAGTTTCACCGAAGCGGCTTGCCCAGCAGTCAAAGTGTCCCATGCCCATTTCTTGCAGACGGTCATACTGTAAGTAACGCTGGATGGTATAAAGTTCCGTCATGGAGTTGGAAACAGGGGTGCCGGTGGCGAACACAATGCCGCGCCCTCCGGTCAGTTCGTCCATGTAGCGGCACTTGGAGAACATATCCGAGGACTTCTGCGCGTCTGTTGTGGATAGTCCTGCCACATTCCGCATCTTGGTGTAAAGGAACAGGTTTTTGTAATTGTCCGATTCATCCACGAACATTCTGTCCACGCCGAGCTGTTCAAAGGTAATTACATCGTCCTTGCGGCTGGTGTCTTGCAGCTTTTTCAGCCGCGCTTCCAGTCCCTTTTTTGTGCGCTCCAAACTTTTGATGGTGAAGTTTTCACCTCTGCTGGCCTTGACTTCGCTGATACCTTCGGTGATTTCCTCGATCTGCTGGCGCAGCAAACGCTCCTGCCGCTCCGGGCTGATGGGGATTTTCTCAAACTGCGAATGACCGATGATAACGGCATCATAATCGCCGGTGGCAATTCGGGCGCAGAACTTCTTTCGGTTACGGGTTTCAAAGTCCTTTTTGGTGGTGACAAGGATATTTGCGGAGGGGTAAAGGCGTAAAAACTCTGCCGCCCATTGGTCGGTCAGGTGGTTCGGAACAACAAAGATGGATTTCTGGCACAAGCCCAACCGCTTGCTTTCCATAGCGGCGGCAACCATCTCAAAGGTTTTGCCCGCACCTACTTCGTGTGCCAATAGGGTATTGCCGCCGTAAAGAACATGAGCTATAGCGTTTTTCTGATGCTCCCGCAGGGTGATTTCGGGGTAAGTCGGAGGCCAAGCGGTCTTAGGAAGACAATTTCATCACAC
>JAZNNV010000098.1:0-10342 GCA_045580465.1 Faecousia sp. | reverse complement strand
CTTACGGGTGGTACGCTGGATATTTGCGAAGTTGACGAAGATACCCTGTGCAGTCTCCGGACGCAGGTAGGCGACGGAGGAGGAGTCCTCGGTAACGCCGATCTTGGTCTGGAACATCAGGTTAAAGTTACGGATGGAGGTAAAGTGATGCTTGCCGCAAACAGGGCAGACCACATCCTCATGCTCTTCGATGAAGGCATTCATCTCCTTGGTATCCATGGCATCCACATTGACTGTCTTGGCGGATTCAGAGGCGGAGATCAACTGGTCAGGGCGCTGAGGGGAGCCGCAGCCCTTGCAGTCCACCAGAGGATCGGAGAAGGAACCCACGTGACCGGTGGTGACCCAAGTGGTGGGGTTCATGATGATGGCGGCATCCAGACCCACATTGTAGTCGGACTCCTGCACAAACTTCTTCAGCCACGCCTTCTTGACGTTATTCTTAAACTCGACACCCAGAGGGCCGTAGTCCCAGGAGTTTGCCAGACCGCCATAGATCTCAGAGCCCGCATAGACAAAGCCGCGGTTCTTGCAGAGATTGACGATCATATCCAGTGTCTTCTCGCTGTTTTTCATGTGTATATCCTCCAAAATTCAGGATTATTTTTTGTTGAAAATATTATACATGGAAAGATTTCGGAAATCAAGCTATTTCTTGCTTATTCCTGCGCCACCAGCTCAGATCCCAGATCCTGCGCCATCAGGTGATAGACCATGTCTGCGATCTGCACGGTGTTCATTTCCGCATAGTCCTCCGGCTGGATGACCTTGATGAGGTTCAGCCACACATCGGTGGGCTTCAGCTTCGGAAGATTCACAAAGATCTCGGCGGGATTTTTGAGCGTACAGACAACGATCGGCACTTTGGTTTTCTGGGCGATTTTGAAGACACCGCTGCGGAAGTGATGCAGCAGCCCGTCACCTTCGATACGTCCCTCCGGGAAAACCGCGACGGAAACCTCATCCTCTTTGATCAGGCGGATACACTCAAGGATCGTCTTCAGCGCCTCCCGGTCATTTTCCCGGTTGATCGGCTGACACATGGTCTTGTGCATCAAAGGACCCACGATGAACATGGAGGTATTCTCCCGCTTGGTGATGAATGCCAGCTGGCTTTTTCGGAAAAAGTAATTCAAAATCACGGGATCGGCATCGCTCAAATGATTGCACACCAGCAAAAATCTGCCGTTTTTCGGTGTTTGCTCCAAGCCCTTGGTATGCACCCGAACCCGAAGCACGACCATGACGATGCGGATGTAGAAATACATCATACCGCGGTAAAAGAGGTTGTCGTGCTGCTGCTTCTTTTTCTGGTTGACAAAAAGGCACGCGATCAGCAAAAACAGAAATGCTGCCACTAACACCGCCAGAATTCCCACGACCACGCCCAAGGGGAATTGCCACCAGAAATGGTCATGCATTTTTTTCAAATGGCACACCATCAGCTCGCCCAAATACATAGGGTATCCTCCGAAATCACAATTTTCTTCATTATAACCCATATCCATGCAGGAAACAAGTGTAAAAACCCCACTTCAGGGGTAGAAATTATGATAAATAACTGTTATAATATAGTATTATTGCCTGAAGAAAGGGTTTTCCGTTATGTCTTTGTCCGCTTCCGCACCGTGGTTTGCCTACTACGGCAGCATGCCCCGCTCCATCGACTATCCTGACAGCACGATGTATGAGCTGGTGAAAGCCGCTGTCGCGACTTATCCTTCCCATGCTGCCTATGTTTTCATGGGCAAAACCACGACCTATGCTGCCTTTTTGAAGCGCATTGACGCTGCCGCGAAGGGACTGCTGTCCATGGGCATCCGCAAGGGCGACCGGGTCACCCTCTGCATGGCGAATACCCCTCAGGCTTTGGATTGCTTTTATGCTCTGAACCGCATCGGTGCGATCCCCAATATGATCCATCCGCTGTCCGCCGCACAGGAGATCGTCTTTTATCTGAACGTGTCGGGCAGCAAGGCGATCCTGACCCTTGACCAGTTCTATGGCAAGGTCGCATCCATCCGGGATCAGCTGAAAAACCCCTGCGCCATTCTGATCGCCAGGATTCAGGATGAGCTGCCGCTGCCTCTGAAGCTTCTGTATCCTTTGAGCAAAAACGCGAAAAAGGTCGAACCTCTGCCCGGTGAGGGCTATACTCTCTGGTCCGAGCTTTTGAAGCAGGGACGAAATATCACCCTTCCCGCCCACGACGGGAAAGCCGACGACTGCGCCGCGATCCTCTATTCCGGCGGCACCACCGGCACGACCAAGGGCATCCTGCTCTCCAACCGCAATTTTAACGCGCTGGGTCTGCAGACCATCGCCGCATCCGGCTATCCGTCCGTTGCGGGTATGAAAATGCTCTCCGTGATGCCCATCTTCCACGGCTTCGGTCTGGGTATCGGTATTCACACCGCCCTGATCGGCGGCGCAAAGTGCATTCTGGTGCCCCAGTTCAGCATCAAAACCTATGCCGACATCCTGCGAAAGCAGAAGCCTGACTTCATCCCCGGCGTGCCGACCCTTTTTGAAGCACTGCTGCGCAGCGAGGATCTGAAAAACACCGACCTCAGCTTTCTCAAGGGCATCTTCTCCGGCGGCGACAGTCTTTCCCCGGAGCTGAAGAAAAAAGTGGACGCATTCCTCGCCGCCCACAACTGCACCGAACAGATCCGGGAGGGCTACGGCACCACCGAGTGTGTCACCGCTTCCTGCCTGACTCCGAAGGCTTACGCCCGGGAAGGCTCTATCGGCGTTCCCTTCCCGGATACTTTCTATAAAATCGTCAAGCCCGGCAGCACCGAGGAGGTGGATGCCAATACGGAAGGCGAGATCTGTCTGCGTGGACCGACAGTGATGCTCGGTTATATGGACAACCCCGAAGAGACCGCCCAGACCCTGCAGCGTCATGAGGATGGTCACACATGGCTGCACACCGGCGATCTGGGCTTCATAGACGAGGACGGCTTTATCTATTTCCGTCAGCGGCTGAAGCGAATGATCGTCTCCTCCGGCTACAACATTTACCCCTCGCAGCTGGAAAACATCATCGACTCCCACGAAAAAGTCCTGCAGTCCTGCGTGATCGGTGTCGCGGATGACTACAAGGGTCAGCGTGTCTGCGCCTATGTGGTGCCGATGCCTGACATCACCCCGGACGAAGCACTGGAAAAGGACATTCTCTCCTACTGCGCCGCGCGTATCGCCAAATACGCTATGCCGAAGCGCATCGAATTCCGCACAGAGCTGCCCAAAACCGCCGTCGGCAAGGTCGCCTACCGGGTTTTGGAAGCAGAAGCCAAGGAAAAGGCAGGTGGCTGACATGAAAAAACGCATATGGGAACTGGATTTCCTGCGGGGTGTCTGCATCCTCGGTGTAGTGATTGTGCATCTGATCTACGACCTCGTGGATTTTCACGAGATCATAGACTGGGAATATCCACCTCTTTTTGAGTTCATCAAAAACTGGGGCGGCATCATTTTTATTCTGCTGTCCGGCATCTGTGTCACCCTCGGCTCCAGAAGTGTCCGCCGGGGTCTGATCGTCTTCGCCTGCGGCATGATCTGCACCATCGTGACCTACGGCATGTATTATTTCGATCTGGCTGGCAGCATCATCATTATCTACTTCGGTGTGCTGCATTGTCTTGGCGCGTGTATGATCCTGTGGCCGCTGTTCAAAAAATTCCCTTGGTGGCTGCTTCTGGTAATCGGTTTGATTCTGATCGCCGCCGGCTTCTATATCGACGCAAAGGTCCGTGTGGATCATCTGTGGCTGATGCCGCTGGGACTGCACGTGCCGAATTTCCTGACCTCTGACTATTTCCCGTTGCTTCCCTATCTGGGCTTTTTCCTTTTGGGCGCGGTACTGGGAAAAACAGTCTACCACAAAAAGGAGACGCTTCTGCCGAAGGTCAATGCCGGAAACCCCATCGTCCGCTTTTTCCTGCTGTGCGGCAAGCACTCTCTGTGGATCTATCTGCTGCATCAGCCGATTCTCAACGGCATTTGCTATCTGATTCTCGCTTTCCAAAATAATTGACGGAGGTATCTTATGAAACTGAATCTTAAGCCTTCCCTGCTTCCCGCGCTGACACTGTCCGGCGGTCTTTTGACCATGCTGCTGCGGATGTGGATCTACGGTATCGGCACCGACGACCGCGGTCTTCTGCGTGTCGGCACAATCCCTGACGTGGTCAGCTGGATCTTTGTGGCAGCACTGTTCGTGGTGCTGTTTATCGGCACGCAGGAGCTGAACGAAGCAACAAAATACAGCTTTAATTTCCCTGCATCTGAGCACGCGGTGATCGGCACCGGTCTTGCCGCCCTCGGCATTTTCATCACCTCGCTGGTGGAGCTGGTGTCCGGTGCGGAACGGCTGGGTGTTTTCAGCTCCGTGCTGGGTCTGATCGCAGCCGCTGCGCTGGGCTTTATTGCCTATTGCCGCAAGAGCGGCATGAAGCCGAACCTGCTGTTTCATAGCTTCGTATGCATCTACCTGATGTTCCACCTGATCGCCAACTATCGGATCTGGAGTGCCTATCCCCAGCTGCAGACCTATGTTTTTGAGCTGCTGGCGATCGTATTCGTGATGCTGTCCTGCTATCAGCGCGCAGCCTTCGATGCCGGTCATGGCAACCGCAAGGCATATACCTTCCATGGGCTGGCTGCGCTGTTTTTCTGCGTCGCCGCCATCCCCGGCTCTGCCAACGCATCCTTCTACATTGGCTGCGCCGCTTGGATGTTCACGACCCCCTGCAGCCTGAAGCCGCTGCGCAAGCAGCCGAAAAAAGATGAAGCATAATCCGCTTACTCTGCCGCCCCACGTGCTGTCGTGCATCGACGCTCTGGAAAGCCGGGGCTTTGCCTGCTATGCCGTGGGCGGCTGCGTGCGTGATCTGCTATTGGGTATCGAACCCCACGACTATGACCTCTGCACCGCCGCCCGCCCCGATGCCATCCGTGATGCCTTCCGGGATCACACGCTGGTGCTATCAGGAGAAAAGCACGGCACAGTCGGTGTCGTGACAGAGCAGGGTGTCATCGAGATCACCACCTTCCGCACCGAAGGCAGCTATACAGACAGCCGCCATCCCGATTGGGTCACGTTCGTTGACGAGATCGAGGGGGATCTTTCGCGGCGGGATTTTACCGTCAACGCCATGGCTTACTCCCCCAAGCGGGGTCTTGCCGATCCGTTCGGCGGTCAGTCGGACATGGAAAACAAGATACTGCGCGCCGTGGGCGATGCCCACGTCCGCTTTGAAGAAGACGCGCTGCGCATTCTGCGGGGCGTGCGTTTTGCTGCCCGCTTTGGTCTGGCGGCAGAGCCTCAGACGGAAAAAGCGATGTTCGCTCTCGCACCCTTGCTGGAAAAAATCGCCAAGGAGCGCATTTTTGACGAGTTATGTAAACTACTTCTTGTCGCAAAAGCAGAGGATCTGCTGCGTTTCTCTCCCGTGATCACCCAGACAATCCCGGAGCTTGCGGACTCTGTGGGCTTTCAGCAGCACAATCCCCATCACCTTTTTGATGTGTTTACCCATACCGCCTATGTCACTGCCGCTGTTTCCCCGGTGCTTGCGCTGCGTTGGGCGGCACTGCTGCATGATGTGGGTAAGCCCGCCACCTTCACCCTTGACGAAATGGGCTGCGGGCATTTTTACGGTCATGCCGAAGCCGGGGCGCAGCTGGCAGATCAGATCCTGCTGCGGCTGAAAGCCCCCACCGCGCTGCGCAAGGAGGTTGTGTTCCTGATCAGCCATCACATGACGACCCTCGAGGCTAACCGCAAGCTGGTGCGCCGACGCCTGAGCCAGTACGGTGAGCAGCCGCTGCGTATGCTGCTGCAGCTGCAGCAAGCCGACTATTCCTGCAAGGGCGTCGTAAACGAGCCGGAGGATTTCGAGGAGATCCACGGGCTTTTGGAAGAAATTCTCGCGGAAGATGCTTGCCTGACCATCCGTAATTTGAAAATTAACGGTCATGATCTCATGGCAATGGGTCTGACAGGTCCCGCCATCGGCAGCTGCCTGAACGAACTGCTGCGCATGGTGGTAGATGAGCAGATCCCCAACGAAGAAGCCGCACTGCTGGCGGCTGCAAGGAGGTTAACACAATGAAAATCGCAATCGTAACCGGCGCAAGCTCCGGGATGGGACGTGAATTTGTCCTGCAGCTGTCCCAGTACGTAGAGGTGGATGAAATCTGGGCGATCGCCCGGCGGCGCGAAGCGCTGGAATCATTGCAGGACGAGGTTTCTGTTCCTGTACGTCCCGTCTGCCTCGATTTGACGAAGGCGGAGAGCTTCGACACGCTTTCTCAGCTGCTGGAAAAGGAAAAGCCCAATGTCAAGCTGCTGGTCAACGCCGCCGGCTTTGGCAAATTCGGCAGCTATGAGAAGGTCACACCCCGGGACGACTGCCTGATGATCGACCTGAATTGCAAGGCGCTGGTGATGATGACCCGTCTGGTGCTTCCCTACATGCGCCGTGGCAGCCATGTGCTGCAGCTGGACAGCTTGTCCGCCTTCCAGCCCGTTCCCTACATCACCACCTACGGTGCAACCAAGGCATTCGTACTCAGCTACAGCCGCGCCATGAATCAGGAGCTGAAGAAGCGGGGTATCCGCATGATGGCGATGAATCCCGGCTGGGTCAAAACTGAATTTTTCAACCATGCCATGCAGACCAACGGCAATGAGGTGCAGTACTTCAACCACCTCTATGAAGCCTGCGACTGTGTCCGCACGGGTCTGCATGACCTTTACAAAACCAAAAAGGATTATTCTGTCCACGGTCTGCCCATCAAGGGTCAGGTGTGGCTTGTGAAGCTGCTGCCCCACAGCATCGTAATGCGTGTGTGGCTGTCCCAGCAGAAGAAAGCAAAGAACAACAAAGGACTCACCGTAGAAGGTCGCAAATGAAACAAAATGTAGTCATGGGCATTCTCGCCCACGTTGACGCCGGCAAGACCACCCTTTCCGAGGCTTTGCTGTACCGCAGCGGCGCAAAAAGAAGCCTCGGTCGCGTGGATCACGGCGACGCGTATCTCGACACCCATAATTTGGAGCGCACCCGTGGCATCACGATCTTCTCCAAGCAGGCGCTGTTCGAGACGGCACAACTGCATATTACGCTGGTAGACACCCCCGGTCACGTGGATTTTTCCGCTGAGGCGGAACGGACGCTGCCGATTTTGGACAGCGCCATTCTGGTCATCAGCGGCACGGACGGCATTCAGGCGCACACGCTGACCCTTTGGAATTTGCTGGAGCGCTATCAGATCCCGACGGTGCTGTTCGTCAATAAAATGGATCTGCCGGGTGCGGATCGCATGAAGCTTTTGCAGCAGCTGCAAAAGGAATTATCCCCCGGCTGCATCGATTTTGGTACGCCCATCGATGAAATTCAGGAAGCCGCCGCCCTTTGCGACGAAGCGCTGCTGGCATCCTATCTGGAGACCGGCACGGTAACAGACGGCAACATCCGGGGTCTGATCGGCAAGCGCAAGCTGTTTCCCTGCATCTTCGGCTCGGCGCTGCAGCTTGACGGCGTGGATGCTCTTTTGGATGGGCTGGATCAGTATCTTCCCCGTCCGGAATTTACAGAGGATTTTCGTGCACGGGTGTTTAAGATCTCCCGGGATCCCCAAGGCAACCGCCTGACTTGGATGAAGCTCACCGGCGGCAGCCTGCGTGTCCGCGCCCCTATTAGTTATGTAAACCAAAAAGGCGAAGAGCTGGAGGAAAAAGCGGTGCAGCTGCGCCTTTATTCCGGCGAGAAATTCACTCCCACCGAGGAAGCGATCCCCGGTCAGGTGGTGGCAATCACCGGCTTGACGGCAACCTATGCCGGTCAGGGCTTGGGTGCGGAAACGTCCTCTCCCCTGCCCGCTCTTGAGCCGGTCATGACGTACCGGGTCAACCTGCCCACGGGAAAAGACCCGGCGGTGGTCATGCCCCTTTTGCGGCAGCTGGAGGAGGAAGACCCCATGCTGCGCCTTCTGTGGGAGGACGGCAAGATCTTCATTCAGATCATGGGCAAGGTTCAGCTGGAAGTGTTTCGCAGTGTGGTTGCGGAACGTTTTTCGCTGGATGTCACGCTGGATGCCGGTCGCATTTTCTACAAAGAAACCATCGCAAACACCGTCGAGGGCATCGGTCATTTTGAGCCGCTGCGTCATTACGCGGAAGTCCATCTGCTCCTTGAGCCGCTGCCGGCAGGCACGGGCTTGCAGTTTGACACCCGCTGCTCGCTGGATATACTCGATGTCAACTATCAGCACCTGATCCTCGCCCATATGTCCGAGCGCACCCATCGGGGTGTGCTGACCGGCGCGCCGATCACGGATATGAAGATCACGCTGGCATCCGGTCGTGCCCATCTGAAGCACACGGAAGGCGGCGACTTCCGTCAGGCGACCTACCGGGCGATCCGTCAGGGTCTGATGCAGGCAAAATCCGTCCTTTTGGAGCCGTGGTACAGCTTTGTGCTCACCGTACCCACGCCCCACATCGGTCGCGCGATCACCGACATCCGCACCATGGGCGGCGAATTTAACGCGCCGGAGGGCAGCGGTGAGTTTTCCGTGCTGCGGGGTACGCTTCCTGCATCGGAGCTGGGAGATTATCCCGATCAGGTGGCTGCCTACACCCAAGGACGCGGTCGCCTGCAGATCGCGCTGGACGGCTACAAGCCCTGCCACAACACCGAAGCCGTCGTTTCTGAGATCGGCTACGATCCCGAAGGGGATCTGGAGCATACGCCGGACTCTGTTTTCTGCGCCCACGGTGCGGGCTTCACCGTTAAATGGAATCAGGTCACCGAATATATGGATCTGGAAAGCTGCCTGAAAGCAAAGAAAGAGCCGCAGCTCATCTCCCGGGCGATCCACATCGACGACCGGGAGGTGGAAGCGATCATGGAGCGGGAATTCGGACCGACGAAGCCCTCCCTCTACCGCCCGCCTGTCCGCACGCAAGGCGATGACCTGCGATCCATCAAGCCCCTGAAGCAACAATATCTCATCATCGACGGCTACAACATCATCTTCGCGTGGGATGAGCTTGCTTCCGTCGCCAAAGAGGATCTGGAGGGTGCGCGGCGCAGGCTGTGCGATGCATTGAGCGATTACGCAGGCTTCCGCAAATGCCGGGTCGTGGTGGTCTTCGACGGCTACAAGGTCAAGGGAAATCTCGGTGAAAAGCTGCAGCACCACAACATTCAGGTGGTCTACACCAAGGAAAATGAGACCGGCGACTGCTACATCGAAGCGCTGGTCGCGGAGATCGGCAGCAACTATAATGTAAAAGTTGCCACATCTGACTCGCTGGTGCAGCTGGGTGCGCTTCGCAGCGGCGTGCTGCGCATGAGCGCCCGGGAGCTGAAGGCAGAGCTGGAGCAGGCAAAAAAAGAAATGAAGCAGCACTACTGATGACAGCGGGATATTTTATATTTTTGTAAATATGTAAAAAATCCCCTTGAAAGATGAATTATTTAATGCTATAATAGACTAAATCGTGCTTATCGTAGCGCTTTTCCCCTTCAGGACGGGCAAAAACACAAAATCTGTGTATGCTGCGCGCACATCCGCCCATAGAACATAAGGAGGACCTTACAATGGCAAAAACCACAGGTACAAAAAAGAATTTTTCTAAAGTGCTGAAGGGCGCTTTCATCGCAGTTAAGAACTGGCTCACCCCCATAAGAATTATCGGCATTGTCTGCCTGCTGCTGATGATTACTCTGGTGGTCACACAATTCCTGCCCTACTGGACTTTCGGCAAGGATAACACTACCGTGTCCATCGCGTACTACAACTGGTTCCCCAACGAAAAGGTCTTCACCAGCCAAAGACCTGCATTCCTTGCTGACATCAAGAACCAGCTTGCCGATGCCGGTTTGATGGACACCAACACCGACGCATGGAAGAAGCTGGGCATTAACGATTTTGTCTATCCCCACGCACTTCTGATGCTGGTTTCTCTGTTCGGCTTCATCTTCTGCCCCTTCAAGCTGGGCAAGCCTCTGGGTCTGGCATTCAGCCTTGCCTGCGGCGGTCTGGGTGTTTGGATGCATCTGTGCCACCCCATCTATAGACTGGGTCCCACTTGGGGTCTGGGTTTGGGCATCAGCATTGCCCTGACGGTGCTTGCCTTGCTCAACATTGTTCTCGCTATTACCAAAGCACTTAAGGACTGATTACTAAAAGCCTGCTGCATTCGCAGCAGGCTTTTTGATACGCAAAAAAGGAACCGGGTCGCCCCGGTTCCTTTTTTATTATGATTATTACAGCAGCGGATCCATCGCAAGAACGGGATGGTTCTTCTCAGTCAGCCAGT
>JAZNNV010000097.1:0-8451 GCA_045580465.1 Faecousia sp. | reverse complement strand
GCAACGGTCAGGGCTGTGCCGGTGACCAAACCAAAGGCGATGGCTGTATGGATGGCCTTGTTGACGGTATCGTATTGTTTTGCACCATAGGCACGGGCGATCACAACACCGGCACCCATGGCGACACCGTTGAAAAAGCTGACCATCATAAAGATCAGGCTGCCGGAGGAGCTGACTGCTGCCAAAGCATCGTCGCCGATGTAATTGCCCACACACCATGCGTCGAAGGCGTTATATAATTGCTGGAACACGTTGCCGAGGAACACCGGCAGCGCAAAAAACAGCATGGCTTTCCAGATAGAGCCTTCTGTCAGGGAATGACGTTGGGAACGCAAGGGAAGTCCTCCTTATTTTGCGTATTGATGTGCGATCAGCTGCGCCCGCTCTGCCGCTCTTTCAATGAACTGCTCCAAGGAAAGGTGCAGGTAGGGGAGATCGACTTCGTCTTTGGATTTTGTGCGGGTTTTCAGCTCGAAGTTTAAGATGCTCTGGGGTGCGGCGGATCGCAGACGCGTGCTCACATGATCCCAGTCATTGCTTCCGTCGTAAGGGATGAAATGGAGGTCATCCTTGCCATTTGGCATACCGGCGGGATCACGCACACCGAAATTGTCGTGCAGGTGGGTCATGATGAGCTGATTGCCAAATCGGCGGAGCAGATCCGTGTTCGGAGGATAGCAGGCATCGTGACCGCAGTCCCAGCAGAAGCCCACGTTTGAATGATTCTGATAACGTGTCAGCAGGGCGCATAGGTATTCAGCGCCTTCCAAATTCTCAAAGGCAATGGAGACACCCCGCTGCTGCGCGTGGGATACCAGCGCGTCGAAATGGCGGAAATCCAAGGGTTCTGCCGGAAAGGTGTAATGAAGACCCTGCCAGCTGTGAACCACAAGGATCGGCACATGGAATTGTGCGCAGGCATCGATGCTTTTCTTGAGAAGCGCCAGCACCTCGACAGCTTCGGCTGATTCCGGCTGCCACAAGGGCGCGGTGCTTCTGCGGGGCGCATGGAGGGACTGGATGGTCATGCCGTTTGCGTAAACGCACCTGGCAAGCGCTGCCAGATCCAAATCCTCCGACCAAAGAGGGGAAACGGCAGAAAAATCGTGCTTTTTCAGCAATGCAATGACCTCTGTCATGGGCAGGTCATATTGTGCCTGCAGGGAAAAACCGATTTTGGGTATCACAAGATCACCTCCACTTGGGTATTATATCACCCGATTTCTCAAAATGCAATCGATCGACAGCATTCGTGCACCTTGCAAAAGGAATTACCGCGTGATATACTCAATAAAAAAGGAGATGCTTCCATGAAAGAGGTTTTATTTCCCTACGGAAAGGAAATGCTGTCACAATGCTTTGAGGACGGAGAACTTGCCGGTGTTTTGACCTCGGCAATCGGCGAATATCAGGCGGAATACGATGCGGAACACTGGTAAAAAATGCCCTTGCTGCGCCGATCGCTTCGCCTTCGTTGGCAGAATTGGCGAAGGGGAAGAAGCGGGTCGTCATTATCGCCAGCGACCATACCCGTCCCGTACCCAGTAAGGTGATCATCCCTGCCATGCTGCAGCAGATCCGCAGCGGAAATCCCGACGCGCACATCACCATCCTGATCGCCACCGGCTGTCATCGGGAAACGACAATGCAGGAGCTGATCGCCAAATTCGGCGAGGAGATCGCTGCAAAGGAAGAGATCTATATCCACAACTGCGACGAGCGGGAAAAGCTGAGAAATATCGGCACGCTTCCCTCCGGCGGTGCCTGCGAGATCAATACCATCGCGCTGGATGCGGATCTGCTGGTGGCGGAGGGGTTTATTGAGCCGCACTTTTTCGCGGGCTTCTCCGGCGGCAGAAAGAGCGTGCTGCCCGGCATCGCCGGCAGAACGACGGTGCTTGCCAATCATTGCTCCGAGTTTATCGATTCGCCCAAAGCCCGCACCGGCTTACTGGAGGGCAATCCCATCCATGAGGATATGCTCTGGGCTGCAAAGACAGCGGGGCTTGCCTTCATCGTTAACGTAGTGCTGAATGAAAACAAGGAAGTCATTTATGCCACCGCCGGACATCCCGAGCGCGCCCATGAAGCCGGCGTTCAGTTCCTTTCCAAGCTGTGCGCGGTCAAGCCGGTGGAAGCGGATGTGGTCATCACGACAAATGGCGGCTACCCGCTGGATCAAAATATGTATCAGGCGGTCAAGGGGATGACCGCTGCCGAGGCGACGGTCAAGGAGGGCGGCGTGATCATCATTGCCGCAAAATCCAATGACGGCGTGGGCGGCGATCACTTCTACCATCAGCTGGCGGACGAGCCGGACATCCACAAAACCATGGCGCTTTTCCGCAGCCGTGGTCGCAACGAGACCGTACCCGATCAATGGCAGACGCAGATCTTGCTCCGGGTGTTGATGCGCGCCAGTGTGATCTATATCTCCGAAATGGACGACGAAACAGTCAGGAAAATGCACATGACACCGGCACATTCCATCGAAGAAGCGTTGGAGATTGCAAAGAAACTACTTAATAAAGAGCATCCAACTATCACGGCGATCCCGGATGGCGTATCGGTGATTGTGAAATGAAAAAACGGACGGCAAAAGCCGTCCGTTTTTTAGCGCAAGTCCAAAATATTGCTCCATGCCGTCTTGCCCTCCGCGTCGGTGACTTCCGCGCGGATGTAGCTTTGCATGGGCTGGATGGGGCAGGAATGCTCGGTGAGGTTTTCACCCCGGATGCAAAAGCCGCTGTTGATCACAATGTTGGAAAACAAACTGATGCGGCAGGCAGGGGAGCAGCGCAGCTTTACTTCGTCGCCCTCGCGCCAAATGTGTACCTCGGGTCCTTGGGTGGCGTAGAATTTCCGATCCCGGATGGCTTGCAGAAGCGCGTCGTCTGTTGCGTCTGCGGCGCACTCCAGCATGATCCATGCCTTGGTATCATCCGAGCCGTCGTAAAAATGGGTGTCATCGGTCGCCAGCAGAGCAAGCTGTTTGCCGTGGCTGGCAACGGCATCCACAAAGTAGCCGGAATAGGGGCGGGAGGAGTTGTGTGCATCGGAAACGCTGTTGTAGATCTCTGTGACCTCCAAGCCGTTCAGAGAAAGGGCATCCTCCGGCATATTCAGCGACCACGCAGGATGCGCCATCACCGGCAGACCGCCGCAGCGGATGATCTCATCGACCATTTTCTGCATGGAGTCCTCTTTACCGATGTTTGGTTCTTCCTTACAGCCCAGTCCCAAAATGTGACAGACACCGACGGTGGCATCACGTCCGGGGATGTTGTACTCAATGCCGGAGAGAATACGCATTCCGTCAATCGCTTTGCTGGGATGGAATTTCCAATGATCGGTGAGGGCAACAGCATCGTAGCCCGCTGCTTTGTAGAACGCAACCGCATCTTCAGGGGATTTCCCACCGTCGGAATTGGTGGTGTGCATATGCAGATTGAGCTTTATGCGCTGCTTGCCCAACAGATCGGTATACATGGTGATCGCTCCTTACTTACAGCTCCGCAAAGGAATAGATATAGCGGTCGGCGATTGCTTTCATCTGCTCGACCATGTCCTCGGAGGACTTGTCGTAGACGGCAACGGCAGTCATACCGGCTTTTTTCGCGGTGGAGACAGAGCCGATGTTGTCGTCAAGGAAAATACAGTCGGCAAGCTCCTGATGCAGTGCCTGCGCGACCTTTTCATAGAGCAGCGTATCTGCCTTCGTCAGACTGAAATCCTCGCAGCTCCAGATATGGTCAAACAGTTCATACACACCCACGCGCTTCAGGCAGGGGTCAAGAACCACATGGGGGCTGGCGGTCAGGACATTCAGGCTGTGACCGGCTTGGCGCAGCTGCTGCAGCTTTTCATAAACATCATTCTTCAATGGGATTTCGTAAAGATACGCAGGAACCATGGCTTCCGCCGCGTTTGCGACGAAGGTGTCGATGTCCTTGGTGTAGCCGCATTGGATCGCATACTGTGCAGTACCTTTATAGCCCAGCGGTGTGATGATCTTGATAAAATCGTCCGGTAAGGGGAGCCCTTCTTTCTGGAAGATCCGAACCATTGCATCGGCAAAGGTGGGCATGGAGTCCACCAGAGTGCCGTCAAAATCAAAGATGTACGTCATAATGAAACTTATCCTTCAAGAGCCTGAATCAGCTTTATCAGCACAGGCTCAAATTTTGCGCCATACCAATGGCTGGCATCGCCTGCGGTAGCCTTAATGCATTCGACCGTGTAGTCCGCGGCGATCTTGGCAGCATCGTAGGCGGTCTTGCCCCGTACCAGCGCGCCGGTAAAGGCAGAGGAGTAGATGTCGCCGGTGCCGTGGCAGCTGTTGGGGAGCTTGTCATGCTCGTAGTAGGCTTTCTGACCGTTCTGCAGAACCAGCACGCCGGTTCTTTCCGGCTTGTAGGAAACGCCGGTCAAAATGACGTTTTTGCAGCCCAGAGCAGTCAGCTTGGAAAGCAGAGTATCGATATATGCGGTGTCGTATTCCTCCCGATAGTCGCTATCGGTGAGGAAGCAGGCTTCTGTAATGTTGGGAACGATGAAGTCTGCCTTTGCGCAAAGACCCTTCATGGCATCTACAAAAGCATCATCAAAGCCGGGATACAGCTTTCCGTTATCCGCCATGGCGGGGTCGACGATCTTGACACAACCCGGTGCGGCAACAGTTTTGAAGAAATCCTCGATGTACTCGATCTGCTTGGTGCTGCCCAGATAGCCGGTGTAGATGGCATCAAAGGCAATGCCCTCCTTGACCCAGTGATCCTTGATCCCGGGCATATCCTCCGTCAGATCCCGGAAGGTAAAGCCCGTGAAGCCGGCTGTGTGGGTCGACAGCACCGCGGAGGGAAGCACGCAGGTCTCGATTCCGCAGGCGGAGATGATGGGCAGGGCAACGGTCAATGAGCATTGTCCAACGCAGGAAATGTCTTGAATGGTTAATACTTTTTTGTAGTTCATAATGATACCTCCTTGGTGTATCAGTTACTCTTTTTCCAAGAGATTTGCGACGGTGATGCCCTCAAAAAAGTTGTCGATCATGGCGTCGAGCTTTTCCCACATGGGACGTGCTTCACAGCAGTTGCCCCGCTGGCAGCCGGCAGGGGTGTTGGCGGTGCAGGATACGGCGGCGAGAGAGCCTTCCGTCAATTTGAGAATGCTTCCGATGGTGTATTGTGCCGGTGTGCGGCTGAGCCGGTAACCGCCGCCCTTGCCGTGAACGGCATCGACAAAATCTGCCTTGGACAGAACGGTCATAATGGACTCCAGATATTTCTGGGAAATGTGTTCCGCTTCGGCAATTTCCTTCAGGGGAACATATTCACCTGCGTCCTTTTGCGCCAGATACACCATCACGCGCAGCGCATAGCGCCCTTTTGTTGATACGATCATAGGCTTAATCGCAGTGCGCGCAATGCTCGCAGTCGGGGAAGTCCTTTTCGTCGTAGGGAATGCCGTTCTTGTCGAAATAGTCCTTCAGTGCGTTCTTGATGGCTTCTTCAGCCAGAACGGAGCAGTGCATTTTGTGAAGGGGCAGACCGTCCAGCGCCTCGGCAACTGCTTTGTTGGTCAGCTGCATTGCTTCGTGGATGGATTTGCCCATGATCATTTCCGTTGCCATGGAGGACGACGCGATAGCACTGCCGCAGCCGAAGGTCTCAAACTTCACATCGACAATGATGTCGTTTTCGATCTTCAGATATATCTTCATGATGTCGCCGCACTTGGCATTGCCGACTTCGCCGACACCGTCGGCGTTTTCAATGACACCCACATTGCGGGGATGGGTGAAGTGGTCCATAACCTTTTCGCTGTAAAGAGCCATATTTTTTATCTCCAATCAAAGAATATAGTTGCGCTTGCCGGTCTGCAGGTCGCGCCATACGGGGGAAATGCCCCGCAGGTAGGAAACGACCTCGGGAACGACAGTCAGAATGTGATCGATTTCAGCCTCGGTGTTCTCGTGGCTGAGGGAAAGACGCAGCGAGCCGTGGGCAACATCGTGGACGCGACCGATTGCCAGCAGCACATGGCTGGGATCGAGAGAGCCGGAGGTGCAGGCAGAGCCGGAGGATGCCTGAACGCCCTTCATGTCCAGCAGCAGCAGGAGGGATTCGCCCTCAATGCCCTCAAAGCAGAAGCTGACATTGCCGGGAAGACGGTTGTCAGGATCGCCGTTCAGGGCACTGTGGGGGATTTGGGAGAGTCCCGCGATCAGCTTGTCCCGCAGGGCCGCGACCTTGGCGGCGTTGGTGTCGAGAGCAGCAGTCGCTTCC
Organism: Faecousia sp.; assembly: GCA_045580465.1. Lineage (GTDB taxonomy): Bacteria > Bacillota > Clostridia > Oscillospirales > Oscillospiraceae > Faecousia. Next base: position 2,164 of record JAZNNV010000097.1, on the reverse strand, counting down.
TCGAGGGCGGCAGCCATGCCGCAGATGGCGGGAAGATTTTCCGTGCCGGCGCGCTTGCCGCGCTCCTGTGCGCCGCCGTTGATCAGATTGGTCAGGGGGAAGCCCCGGCGGCAGTAGAGGACGCCGATGCCCTTGGGACCATGGAATTTGTGGGCGGACAAGCTCAAAAGGTCGATGTTTTCCGCTTTGACGTTGATGTGCAGATGACCTGCCGCCTGCACCGCATCGGTGTGGAAGGGGACACCTGCTTCCTTGCAGATCGCGCCGATCTCGGCGATGGGGAGGACAGAGCCGATCTCATTGTTGGCGTACATCACCGTGACAAGGCAGGTGTCCTCACGCAGGGCGTTTTTGACGGCTTCTGCGGTGATATTGTGACCTTCCCGGACGTCGAGATAGGTGACCTCGTAGCCCTCTTTTTCCAGCTTTTGCAGCACGTGCAGCACGGCATGATGCTCAAAAGCGGTGGAAATAATGTGCTTTTTGCCCTTGCGCGCGCCCACTGCCGCGGCAGAGAGGATCGCCATGTTGTCTGCTTCGCTGCCGCCGGAGGTGAAATAGACCTCGCGAGGTTCGCAGCCGATGCATTTTGCGATGCGCTCACGGGCATCCTCCAACAGCTCCTTGGCTTCCTGACCGGCGGAATGCAGACTGGAAGGGTTGCCGTAGTAGGTTTCAAAAGCCGGCATCATCGCCTTGAGGGCGGTGGCGCTGAGCTTGGTGGTGGCGGCATTATCCGCGTAAACTTGCATATAAAAACCTCCTGAAGGGATTTACCTAGTTAAGTCGTAGGTAATATACCACTATTTACCTACTTTGTCAATAGGTAAAAGAGACGTTCAACATCCAATTTTTTCTAAATCTTTCGACTTTTTCAGCGGTTACAATCGGCTGCGTATGGAATATTAAGAAGGCAGGAAGCGAAGGAGGAGCGGAAAATGAAATGTACAATAAAACGCATGACGCAAACGTTGCTTTGCGTATTGATATTGACAACGAACGTATTTGGCAGGGAGCTGATCCCCGGCGGGCAGATTGTGGGGTTGGATCTGTGCGATCAACGGGTCGTGGTGGCGGGCTTTGACGAGGAGCAGGGCAAATCGGCGCAGGCTGCCGGACTTAAAAGCGGCGACATTATTCAAAAGATCGACGATACGGTGATCGCCTCGGCAGAGGACATCCGCACGGCATTGAAGCACTCAGATGGCACGGTGACCCTGCAGATCAGCCGCGACGGGCAGGTGCAGTCCTTGCAGATCGTTCCCCACATCACGCAGGACGGGCCGCGGCTGGGGGTCTATCTGCGGCAGGGGATCGCAGGCATCGGAACTGTGACATGGTACGATCCTGAAAGCAACACCTTTGCGACTTTGGGTCACGGTGTCAATGACGGCAGCGGCAAGCTGCTGAAGATGACCTCGGGCAAAGCCTATCGGGCGCGGGTGATGACGGTGAAAAAAGGAAAAATCGGCGAGCCTGGGCAGCTGATCGGCGCAATCAAATCGCCGGAGCCGGTAGGGGAGCTGTACCGCAATACGCAGCAGGGCGTTTTTGGAAAATACAGTGAAGAGCCGCAAGGGCAGGCGATTCCCATTGCCCAAATGGGCGAGGTCAAGACGGGCGATGCGGTGATCCGATCCACGATTGAAGGAGAAACGCCCCGGGAATATTCTGTGAAAATTCTGAAAATTTATCCGAAGACACGGGATAACGGCAGAAACCTGCTGCTGCGGGTAACAGACCCGGCGCTTCTGGAAGCCACCGGCGGCATCGTGCAGGGCATGTCCGGCAGTCCCATCATCCAAAACGGCAAGCTGGTGGGGGCAGTAACCCATGTGCTTGTCAACGACCCAACGACAGGCTACGGCATCTTCATTGAAAACATGCTGGACGCAGCAGCGTAATTAAGGCGGGCAATTCCCCGCCTTTTCTTTCTTGAAAATATGTAAAGCGTGCTTGACATTCTAAATACAATATGCTATACTGTTGATGTAAAGTGAGCTTTACATTTGGTAAGGAGGTACCTTATGAAGAACAAAATCGAGAACATAAGAAAAGAGCAGGGAATCTTACAGGATGAAATGGCAAAAGCTTTGGGTGTTTCCCGGCAGACTATCAGCTCTTTGGAAAACGGACGGTATAATCCGTCTATCATGCTAGCATA
>JAZNNV010000096.1:0-6936 GCA_045580465.1 Faecousia sp. | reverse complement strand
TAGTCCTGAAATGCGGGGATCTCAGCGATCACATAGCAGCCCCGCTCCTTCAGGGTGCGGATGATGCGGTCGACCTTCACGGAATCCAGCTTGTCGCTGGTGCGCCCGAGGGTGGAGGAATAGAGAAATTCGCCACGCACGTTCTTGACACTCAACAGCACCGTCGAACCCTTGGGCAGCTCCGCAAGCGCAGCGGCGACGCCGTCGGGGTCGCTCAGGAGCATTTCGGCAGACACGCTGTAGCCGTTCAGCTGGGTCAGCTCCGCAGGAAGCTCCGGGATCAGGTCGTCCGGGTCCACATATGTAATTGGAACAGTTTCTCCCGGGGTGGGGGCGGTGGCGACCTCACCAGGGGGCAGCGTGCCGGACAGACTGAAGTCGATTTTTGCGCCCTCGTCGGTGTAGATCACATATCGGCTCAGCCACAGCAGCCACGATGCCAGCAGCGCCGCGGCGAGGATCACCAGCACCAGCAGCACGATGGCAAACCGCCGCAGCATTTGGCGGACACGGTAGGGAATGCTCATACAATCATTTCTTGGCGATGATACAGCGCCAATCCTCCTTGGCTTTGGTTTCGATAACGGTCAGACCTGCTTTTTGGATCGCCGCGGTGACATCGTCAAGGCGGCTGTCCAGAATGCCGGAGCAGATCAAAGTGCTGCGTTCCGTTAAAAAATGGGGCAGCACGGGGGAAAGATGGATGATCACATCGGCAACGATGTTGACGAAAACAAAATCATATTCTGCCGCGGCAAGGCGATCCATCAGCTTTTTGTCGGTGGTCACGTCGCCGGTGCAGGCGGTGAAGGCGGGAGCGGAGAGGTCGTTATAGGCGGCATTTTCCCGGGCGATGTCCTCTGCCTTGGGGTCAATGTCTACGCCGATGGCTTCCGTTGCGCCCAAGCGGAGGGCGGCGATGGACAGAATGCCGCTGCCGCTGCCCAGATCAAGGCAGCGTGCGCCGGGCTTTACCAGCGCTTCCATGGCTTCCAGCACCATCTGGGTGGAGGGATGCGCGCCGGTGCCGAAGGTCAGACCGGGGTCGAGAACCACGGGAATGCGACCGCTTTCGTCGGTGTCCTTCAGCCAATAGGGCAGGACGATCAGCTTTTCACCGACCTCCACAGCGGGGTAATTATCCTGCCAGCTGTTTTCCCAGTCGGTTTCGGGAAGGGCCTGGACGGTCATAGGAAGCCCCTTGCTTTCCACAAGGGCTTTGAGCCGCGCCAGCGCTTCTTCCTCGGTGTCCTCCAGATACAGCTTGATGCGGGACAAGCCCTGCAGCTGCTGCTGCAGCTCTTCGTCGATGTAGTCCCAATATGCCTTGTTCTGCTCCAGAAAATCCTCAAACTGGGTCTGATCCTCCAGAAGCAGCTCTTCAAAGCCGCAGGCGGTCAGAAAGGCGGCGGTATCTTCAATGGAATCGGGGGTGGTAAGTATGGTGATCTCAAGCCAAGCCACTTCTGATCCCTCCTTAGAATGGTTGCTTGCCTTCATTGTACCGCAGATAAGGAAAAATCGCAACCGGAAAAGATGTGAATTTTTATCGGAGGGACTTCCTATTTCGGAAAAATTGATATATAATAACACCATGATTGTCTGAAAAGGAGAAAATCATGCTGGAAACCATGGAATTGCTGCCCGGCATCACCCTGCGCTGCTTTCGGGATGACCGCTTTAAGCAGGGGGCGCTGAGCATCCAATTTATCCGCCTGATGAAGAAGGAAGAAGCATCGCTCAATGCGCTTCTGCCGGCGGTGCTGCTGCGGGGCACGGAGTTTTGTCCTGACCTGCGTGCCATCACATGGCGGCTGGACGATTTGTACGGCGCGTCGGTCAGCGCTCTGGTGCGCCGGGTGGGCGATCACCAGACCACGGGACTATTCTGCGCCTTTATGGAGGATCGTTTTGCCCTCGAGGGCGACAAGATCATGGAGCCCATGGTCGCCTTTCTGGAAGAGCTGCTGTTCCATCCGCTTTTGGAAGATGACGTGTTCTGCGACAGCTTTGTGCGCAGCGAAAAGAAAAATCTCATTTCCACCATCGAATCGATGGTCAACGATAAGCGTGCCTATGCGGCTTCGCAGCTTCGTAAGCTCATGTGCCGGGGTGACAGCTTTGCGCTGGATCGCCTCGGTGAAAAGGAAGATGTGGAAAAAATCGACCCGCAAACCCTTTATGAGCATTATCAGAGGGTGCTGCGGGAGAGCCCCGTGGAGCTTTTCTATGTGGGCAGCGCGGAAGCCACTGACGTGGCGGCTCTGCTGAAAAAGCCTTTTGAGAAGCTGGAACGGGCATACCGACCGATCTCCGGGCAGACCGCCTTCAGCGGTGACACCGGCGTTCACGAATCGGAGCAGATGGATGTGGCGCAGGCGAAGCTTTGCATGGGCTTTACAACGGAAATTACCAACCGTGACCCCCGTTTTGCGGCGATGCAGGTGTTCAATACGCTGTATGGTGCCGGCATGACCAGCAAGCTCTTTATGAATCTGCGGGAAAAGCAGTCCCTTTGCTATTCCATCGGCTCATCCTATTTCAGCACCAAGGGCATTTTGACGGTCTCCGCCGGTATCGATACCTGCAGCGAGGGGATCGCCCGTGCCGGTATTTTTGAGCAGCTGCGCGCCTGCTGCGACGGTGAGATCACTGAAGCGGAGCTGGCGGGGGCGAAGGAAGCCATCATATCCGGTCTGCAGGGCGTGCATGATTCCCCCGGCGCCATTGAGGGCTATTACGAAACGGCATTTTTGAGCGGCTGCGCCCTGATGCCGCAGGATTATATTTCACGGGTCATGGCTGTGACGGTGCAGGATGTTGCCGCGGTGGCAAGCTCCGTGCAGTACCACTCCAGCTTCTGCCTGAAAGGCGGTGTCCAATGAGTAGAAAACAGTATCCTGCATTGGATGAAACCGTCTGCACCCGGGTGCTGGCAAATGGCTTGACGGTCAAGGTCGTACCCCGTCCGGGGTTTACCCGTAAGCTTGCCTATTTTGTGACGGACTTCGGCTCGGTCCATCAGGATTTCGAACTGGATGGAGAGCAATATCACGCCCCTGCCGGAATCGCGCATTTTCTCGAGCATCGGATGTTCGAGCTGCCCGGGCGGGATGTGATGGAAGAATTTGCTGCCCTCGGAGCGAACGTCAATGCCTTTACGGGCTATGACATGACTGCCTATTATTTCTCCTGCACGGAGAATTTCGACGAAAATCTCCGTCTGCTGCTGGAATTTGTGTCCACCCCCTGCTTCGATCAGGAAAGTGTCGAGCGTGAAATCGGCATCATCGATCAGGAGATCGGCATGAATGCGGACGCCCCGGAGTCGCAGGTATTTGAGGAACTGATGGGCATCCTTTACCGGGTTCATCCCATCCGTGTTCCGATCCTCGGCACGTCGGAGAGCATCCGCCAGATCGATGCGCAGTGGCTGGAGCTGTGCCACCGGGCGTTCTACACCCCGCGCAATATGCTGCTGTGCGTGGTGGGCGACGTGGATATTGATGCGGTGGCGGCGCTGGCGGAGAAGGTTTTGGGCATAGAGTGCAAGGAATCCGGCAAAAAGCTGATGGAATGGGACGAGTCCCTTGTCGCTGCGGAGCCTCTTTGCAGACGCACCATGGAGGTGGCGATGCCCACCTTCCAGCTGGCGTTCAAGGCAGAGCCCATCGGCACCGGCGAGGAGACGATGCGTATGGAGATCGTGGGTGATCTGGCGGCGGAAATGCTGTTCGGCGAGTCCTCGTCGCTGTACCTGAAGCTCTACGAGCAGGGACTCATCGACTCGTCCTTCGGCGGCGGTTTCGAAACGGTGGATGGCTGCGCCATGCTCACCTGCGGCGGCGACAGCGAGGAGCCTGAGAAAATCCGCGACGAGATCCTCAAAGCAGCGCAGGAGGTAGCCAAGACGGGCGTCAGCGAAGCGGACTTCCTTCGCATGAAGCGAAGCGCCATGGGACGGCGCATCCGGGATCTGGACAGCTTCGACTCCACCTGCTTCCGGGTTTGTGCCTACCATTTTGACGGTTTTGAATATTTCCGCTTCCCGTCGGTCTACGCGGCGGTGACGCAGGCGGAAGTTTGTGCATTCTTGGCGACGGTGGTTCGGGAAGAACGTACCGCGCTGTCCATCATAGACCCAAAGGAGGAAAGTTAAATGTACGACAACTATACAGTCATTTCGTTCCCCGGTCTCGGCATCGAGATCGACCCGATCCGCCAGATCGAGATCGGCTCATTGACGATCCATCTCTACGGCATCATCATTGCCTTCGGTCTGATGCTGGCGATCCTGTACGCGTGGAAACGCTGCAAGCAGTTCGGCATCCGTCAGGACGACATCACCGATGGCGTTCTGTGGGTCGCACCCTTCGCGGTGCTGTGCGCCCGGCTTTACTACTGCGCCTTTGAGTGGGATCAGTACAAGGATAATCCCATTTCCGTCCTGTACATCTGGGAGGGTGGTCTGGCGATCTACGGCGGTGTTATCGGTGCGCTGATCGGTGTTGTGGTCTACTGCCGCATCAAGAAGATCAAGATCGCGGCACTGCTGGATATGGTCGCCCTTGGCTTTATGATCGGTCAGGCGATCGGTCGCTGGGGCAACTTCTTCAATCGGGAAGCCTTTGGCAGCGAGACGGAGTCCTTCCTGCGTATGGGTCTTTGGAATGTCAGAACCGGCGAGTTTATCTATTACCATCCCGCGTTCCTCTACGAGTCCGTGTGGAACGCCATCGGCTTTACGGCATTGCATTTCCTGTCGAAAAAGCGCCAGTATGACGGTCAGATCGCGCTGGGCTACGTGTTCTGGTACGGTCTGGGCAGAGTGTTCATCGAGGGCATCCGCATGGACAGCCTTTGGTGGGGACCTGTCCGCGTCAGCCAGATTCTGGCGGGTGTCAGCTGCATCGCGGCGATGATCGTTCTGTTCATCCAGCTGCGCAGGAAGCACACGCCGGAGCAGCTGTTTGTCAATCAGGTGGCAGCCCGGGCGCAGCAGCCCATTGAAGAGCCTGCTGAGGAGCAGACGGAAGAAGAAACCACCGAAGAAGCATAAAAAAGAGGGAACAGCTCAGGCTGTTCCCTTTCTTTTATATAAGCACATTTCATAAGCGATGCCGTTTTCTTCGCCGGATTGCAGGATCTCGGACAAGACCCAGTCCGCATCCTCGTCGAGATTGGGGAAGAAAGTGTCGGATTGCGGGCAAGTATGTACTTTCGTCACATAGGCGCGGTCGCACATGGGAAGCATCTGACGGTAAACGCTGCCACCGCCGATGACCATTGCTTTTTCCGCCTGCTGCGCCAAAGCCAAGACTTCTTCGGGGCTGGACACCACGGTGAAGCCCGGCTGCTCCTGCACGGTTCTGGTTAACATAACATTAACGCGTCCGGGCAGGGGCTTTCCGCCGGGGAAGTCCGCCACGGTGCGCCGTCCCACGATGACCATTGCGCCCTTGGTGATCTCCCGAAAGAATTTGCGGTCAACGGACAGCGCCACTGGCTGCGTTCCGTCCGCGCCGATGCCCCAATCGTCATAGACTGCTACAACAAGATCCATACCGCTACCTCAGATCGCCATCGGAATTTCGAAATCAAAGGGGTGGAATTGATAATCCTCCACCTTGAAGCTGTTCTTCGTGAAAGCGTAGAAATCGGTGATGCTCTCGTCCACGGAGAACTTGGGGGCAGGGAAGCCCTCCTTTTCCAGCATCGCCTTGACCATGGGGATGTGGCGGTCATAAATATGGCAATCGGCGATCACATGCACCAACTCGCCCACCTGCAGACCCGATACCTGCGCCATCATGTGCATCAGCACGGCATACTGGCAGACGTTCCAGTTGTTGGCGGTGAGCATATCCTGAGAGCGCTGGTTGAGGATGCCGTTGAGGACGTTGCCCGTGACATTGAAGGTCATGGAGTAGGCGCAGGGATACAGATTCATCTCGTGCAGGTCTTCGAAATTGAAGATGCTGGTCAAAATGCGACGGGAGTTGGGATTGTTTTTCAAAAGGTAGAGCACGCGGTCGACCTGATCGAACTCGCCCTCGGGATACTGATGCTTCAGGCCCAGCTGATAGCCGTATGCCTTGCCGATGGTGCCGTCTTCACCTGCCCACTCGTCCCAGACATGGCTGCCCAGCTCGTCGATGCGGTTGGATTTCTTCTGCCAGATCCACAGCAGCTCATCAACGGCACTCTTCCAGTAGGTACGGCGCAGGGTCATGATGGGAAATTCCTCAGCAAGATTATAGCGGTTGACCACACCGAATTTCTTGATGGTGTGTGCCGGCGTGCCGTCGGGCCAATGGGGACGAACCTCCAGACCCTCGTCCGAAAAACCATTATTGAGAATATCGAGGCATGTTGCGCGGTAGATCTCGTCAGCTCTGCTCATGGTGCTGCCACTCCTTGCGTACTTGGTTTTACACATTATAGCATATCAATTCTGTTTTGGGTAGAGGGATTGGACGAAAAATAAAATTTTGGCTCAACGACGCGGATTTTACTGGCAGATGTCACAAGTTGACATTTTCTGTGTGTGCGTTTATACTGGAACATAGATATTCCATACGGAGGTACAGAAAAATGCTTGGTAAACCGATTGACTCTATTGGCTTCGTGTCCGCTTACGACCCAGAGCTTGCCGCCATGATGGGACGGGAGCTGACACGTCAGCAGGACGGACTTGAACTGATCGCATCCGAAAATTTTGCGTCCCCTGCTGTTATGGCAGCGATGGGTTCTGTTCTGACCAATAAATATGCCGAGGGCTTGCCCGGAAAACGCTACTATGGCGGCTGCCAGTGCGTTGACGAGATCGAAAGCCTGTGCATCGAGCGCGCCAAGCAGCTTTTCGGTGCTGAATTTGCCAATGTGCAGCCCCACTCCGGCGCACAGGCGAATGCTGCTGTGCAGCTGGCACTGCTG
>JAZNNV010000095.1:0-4769 GCA_045580465.1 Faecousia sp. | reverse complement strand
CTCGGTCAGGTGCTGGCGAATGTCACTGACGTAAGAATTGGCGACCTCTGAAATATGTATCAGCCCGGTCTTATTCTCCGGCAGCGCCACAAACGCGCCAAAATTGGTGATGGATTTGATCTTGCCCTCTAAAATTGCGCCGACGGTTAACTCCATACTCTAAAATGCTTCCTCCAAAAATTATTGCTCCGGCTCGATGATCACCGTGTCAGGATCTACCAGATCCAGCTCATCCTTGGCGATCTGCTCCACGCTTTCCAGCGAGCCCAGATCGTCGATCTTGTCTTCCAGACGATCGTTTTCCTGCTCCAGCTGCTGTGCCTGCTCCCGCAGCGCGTCGGCCTGCGCCTGCGCGTTGAGGGTGACGGTGTGCAGCACCAGAAGGGTCAGCACGGAAAATGTGATCGCCAGACAGACGGCGATTTTTGTCAGCTTGTTGCTGCGTCCCGGAACGAGACGGATGTGCTTGATGAATTCCCGAAACGTCATGACGTTTCCCTCCTGTGTGCTTTTTCGCATGGAAATGACCATACATCGTTATTGTAATCAATTTTTTTGCATCTGTAAATATTTTTTTGCAGAAAATCTTCAATTTCAGGAAAAATTTTTTTATTTTTCCAAAAATCCAGCCAATTGCATGCCAAAAAGTTCCCCAAATGGGACGCAAAAGCCTCCCGACCGTCCGATCCGTCAGCCAGCCGCCCAGAAAAAGGGAGGGCCAGTACCCGGGACGCAGATCCCCGTCGCAGACGGCAAAGCTGTAATAGACCCACGCCGGGATCAGCGCCGACACAAATAAGAAGTCCGCAAGGTGTCGCCTGCGGCTGCCCAGCGGGCGCAAAAAGCTATAGAGGATGCCGAGAACCGCCCCCACGGCGATGCCTCCCAGAAACCGCCACGCGGCGATCTGCGGTGTGATCATCCCAGCAACCGGCGCAGCCAGCCGGCAGCGCGGGGCTCTTCATAGTGCAGCGCGGCGATGCTGCCCTCCACCTCCACGTGTCCGCCCTCGGGCGCAAGGGTCTTCAGCTGCAGCGACTGCCCATGGATGATGAGTGTCCCCAGCTGGGTGCGCAGCACCACCGTGCTTTCGTCAAAATTCACGACCTCCGTCACACCCGTCATGGAAAGGGTGCGCCGTTCGTTCAGGGTCAGCTTGTGGGGCAGCGCCATTTGATTCTCGCCCATTTTGATCACCTCACGGCAATCTATGCGCCAATGGACGGAAATATACCGACCGCGGGCGGATCATATCCGCCCCTACGATTAGAAACGTCACAATGGAGACTGTAGGGCGGCTCCTTGGTGCCGCCACTACAACATCGATACGTGATTGTGGCGGGAGCAAGCACCCGCCCTACTGTTTTAGACCACTTTTGCAGAGGTGGCACTCTGCCGCACTCTAAACGATCAAATTGCTTTTATTGCAACAATTAAGCCTTCGACAATGGTCTCCAACAGCATGGAGGGGACGCCAGAGCCTGCCTGCGAGGGCAAAAACGGCACGTGGATAAAGCCTACCTGCACCGGCGTGCCGTTAAAACGGTGTAAAAGTGCGTATAATGTATCATTGCAGACAAATGCGCCGGCGGAATAGGAGAGCTTACAGCGAATGCCCGCCGCCTGCACCGCCGCCACCAGCTTTCTCACGGGAACGGTGGCGAAATACGCCGCCGGTGCGCCCGCGATGACCGGCTCGTTTTGCGCAAGCACCCCTGCATTGTCCGGGATGGACGCTTCCCGCAGGTTGATTCCGACCACCTCGGGGGTGATGCTGTCCCGTCCGCCCGCCTGACCGACGCAAAGGATCACATCCGGCTGCAGCTCCTGCGCGGCAGCAAGCACCGTCTGTGCAGCCACGGAATATTTGGTGGGAATTTGCAGCTTTGTCAGCTGAAACGCGCCGATGCGCTCCGGCAGCAGCTGCACCGCCTCCCAAGAGGGGTTGACCGACTCGCCGTCGAAGGGATCAAAGCCGGTGATCAGCAATTTTTTCATATGCATCACTCCTTTTCTATACCATACCGCAATTTTGCGGAAATTACAACCTTTTTCCCTACGGACATAATGCAACTGTAGGGCGGCTGCTTGCTGCCGCCGGATATTTTGCAGATACAAAATATCGCGCCGTAAGGCGCAAATTCTGCAACGGGACAACTACGGAATATCCGCCCATCGAGGTCGGATATTCCGACGGCGGGAGCATTTTGTTGCGGAATGATTGCCCCGGCAATCATTTCGATTTCAGATTCGCTGCGCTCTGCAACATGTCCCTACAATGTAATGTAATAGAAAATTTACCATTGCGTATTGATTTCAGGGCGGGCGTGATGTATAATATTCAATGCAAACTTTGCATATTTAGACTTTTTTGTCATTTTTCCCTGAAAGGAACGGTTTTTTATGCTCAAGATCACCGATCTTTACGATCTGTCCCATACACAGGCAGCGGACTACCTCCAGCAATTTACCTACCCGTGGGAAGCCCTCAGCGGCATCAGCGACCTGATCCGCACCCTCGGCGCGTCCCTCGGCGCGGACTACGAGGAAATCTCCCCCGAGGTCTGGGTTCACAAGACCGCCACCGTCGCACCCACCGCCTTTTTGGGTGCGCCCTGCATCATCGGCGCGAAGACCGAGGTGCGCCACGGCGCATTCATCCGCGGCAGCGCCCTCGTTGGTGAAGGCTGCGTGGTGGGTAACTCCGTGGAGCTGAAGAACGTCATCCTCTTTGACGGCGTGCAGGTTCCCCACTACAACTACGTGGGCGACAGCATTTTGGGCTACAAAGCCCACATGGGCGCAGGCTCCATCACCTCAAACGTCAAATCCGACAAATCTCTCGTGGTCATCCATGGGACAGAGCCCATCCCCACAAACCGCAAAAAGGTAGGCGCGATGCTGGGCGATTTCGTGGAAGTGGGCTGCAACAGCGTCCTCAATCCCGGCACAGTCATCTGCCGCGAGAGCAACGTCTATCCGCTGAGCTGCGTGCGCGGCGTGATCCCGAAGCGCAGCATCTACAAAACCGGCGGCATTATCGTGGAAAAGGAGTAATTTTATGGGTAAATATTTCGGAACAGACGGCTTCCGCGGCGAAGCCAACGTCAATCTGACCGCTGACCACGCCTACCGGGTGGGTCGTTTTCTCGGCTGGTACTACGGCGAGAAGAAGCGCCGCGCCGGCTCTGAGGAGGAAGCACGGATCGTCATCGGCAAGGACACCCGCCGCTCCAGCTATATGTTTGAGTATTCGCTGGTGGCAGGTCTGACCGCCTCCGGCGCAGATGCCTACATGCTCCACGTCACCACCACCCCCTCCGTGGCGTATATTACAAAAACCGACAGCTTTGACTGCGGCATTATGATCTCTGCCAGCCACAACCCCTACTACGACAACGGCATCAAGCTGCTCAACGGGCAGGGCGAGAAGATGGACGAGGACACCATCGCCCTGACCGAAGCCTATATTGACGGCAAAGTAGAGCTTTTTGGCGAAACATGGACGGAGATCCCCTTCGCAAAAAGAGATCGTATCGGCAAGACCGTGGACTACGTCGCCGGTCGTAACCGCTACATCGGCTACCTGATCAGCTTGGGTCTTTTCTCCTTCCGGGGACTGCGGGTGGGTCTGGACTGTGCCAACGGCGCGGCTTGGAACATCGCAAAATCCGTCTTTGACGCGCTGGGCGCCAAGACCTACGTTCTCAACGCCGACCCTGACGGTCTGAACATCAACGAAAACGCCGGCTCGACCCACATTGAGGTGCTGCAGAAATTCGTGGTGGACAATGGCTTGGACGTGGGCTTTGCCTACGACGGCGATGCCGACCGCTGCCTCTGCATAGACGAAAAGGGCAACATCGTCACCGGCGACCACATTCTCTACATTTACGGCAAGTATATGGCAGAGCGTGGCAAGCTGGACAACAACACTGTCGTCACCACCGTTATGTCCAATTTCGGTCTTTACAAGGCGCTGGACGAGGTGGGCATCGGCTACGCAAAGACCGCCGTGGGCGACAAATATGTGTATGAATACATGGTCAACAACGGCTGCCGCATCGGCGGTGAGCAGTCCGGCCACATCATTTTCATGAAGTACGCCACCACCGGCGACGGTATTCTGACCAGCCTGAAGATGATGGAGGTCATGCTCGCCAAAAAGAAGAAGCTGAGCCAGCTGTGCGAGGGTCTGACCATCTACCCGCAGGTGCTGAAAAATGTGCGTGTGCGCTCCAAGCCCGAGGCACAGAACGACCCCGACGTGCAGGCGGCAGTTTCCGCCGTGGCGGAAAAGCTGGGCGACAGCGGACGGATCCTGGTGCGGGAATCCGGCACAGAGCCGGTGATCCGCGTCATGGTGGAAGCGCCGGACAAGGAAACCTGCGTCCAATGCGTGCAGCAGGTGGTGGACGTGATCTGCGCCAAGGGTCACGCGGTGGTGTAAGAAATTATAAGTTATAAATTACAAATTACAAATGTAACGATAGCCATGTCATTACGGGAAATCCCGTAGGGGCGACCATTGGTCGTCCGTCTTATCCCAAAACAGCAAACCGCCCCGTGGAGCACCACGGGGCGGTTATGATATTACGTGTTTCCGTCCGTCTTTCCGATTGCGTGGTTCTGCAACCACTCCTGCACGATATCTTCGACCAACAACGAAAGGCTCCACTTCTTGCTATTTGCAATTTCAAGGAGGGCGTGTTTTGTTTCCTTGTCGGTGCGGAATGTAATATTATCTGTCTTTTTCATAATCATCACCT
>JAZNNV010000094.1:0-3236 GCA_045580465.1 Faecousia sp. | reverse complement strand
CTGATGGACGAGCCTCTGTCCAACCTGGACGCCAAGCTGCGTAACCAGATGCGTGCTGAGATCATCAAGCTCCGCAGCCGTATCGATACCACCTTCATTTACGTTACCCACGACCAGACCGAGGCTATGACCCTGGGCGATCGTATCGTCATCATGAAGGATGGCTTCATCCAGCAGATCGGCACTCCTCAGGAAGTGTTCAACCACCCCTACAACCTGTTCGTCGCAGGCTTCATCGGCTCTCCCCAGATGAACTTCTTCGATGCAGAGCTGATCAAGCAGAACGGCAAGTACGCTGTTAAGCTGGACAATCTGGTTGTCGAGCTGGCTGCTGACAAGCAGGCTGCACTGGAAGCCAACAACGTTGCTGAACAAGCGATCACTCTGGGCGTCCGTCCTGAGCATATCTCTCTGGACAACAACGGTGTTGCTGCAGATGTTGACGTCGCTGAAATGATGGGTTCTTCCGTCCACCTGCACGTCACCTCCATGGGCCGCGATGTTGTCATGGTCGTTTCCACCATGAACATGACCGGCGCAGAGGTTTCTGCTCTGACCACCGGCGCACACATCAATTATGCCTTCGGCGGCAATGTCTGCCATGTCTTCAGCAAGGAGACCGGCGTCAATCTGGAAGCTTAATCCAATACCCCCCACGGGCCTGCCATCCGGCAGGTCCGTTTTTTATTTTTCCTTTTGGAAATACTGACTTTGAGGCTGCTTTTACTTGACAAAACAGTCAAAAAGTATTATTCTCTTAGAGTATGGATTTTTGAAGATGGCGGGTCGATAACTGCTTTTTCAATGACCCATGCTTTTATTTAGGAAGGAGTTCAGGTAATGCGTGAAAGCGGTGTTTTAATGCATATCACATCCCTGCCCGGCAGCTATGGCATCGGCACGATGGGGAAGCAGGCTTTTGCTTTTGTTGACTTTCTGCGTGATGCCGGACAGCGTTACTGGCAGATCCTTCCGCTGACACCCACCGGCTACGGTGATTCTCCTTATCAGTCCTGCTCTGCCTATGCAGGTAACCACTACCTGATCGATCTGGATGCGTTGGTGGAAGAAGGTTTACTTACCCACGATGAATTGAACAGCGTGGACTGGGGCTGGCGTTCGGATAAGGTGGATTTCGGTATCCAGTATCAAAACCGTCTGCGTGTATTGCGTATGGCATATGTGCGATTTGAAGAGACCCATGGATTCCAACAGTTCATCGCTCAAAATGATCACTGGCTGCCTGATTTTTCGCTTTACATGGCACTCAAAGACCGTTTTAACGGTCAGCCTTGGTACGAGTGGGAGGAAGGGCTGAAATTCCGCCACGCTGATGCGATGGAGAAAGCGAAAGCGGAGCTTACCTCACAGATCAGATTCTACTGCTTCGTGCAGTATCTGTTTTTCGAGCAATGGACGAAGCTGCGTGTATACGCCCATGGCAACGGCGTGAAGATCATCGGTGACGTTCCGATCTACGTTCCTTACGATTCTGTGGAAGTGTGGAGCGCGCCTCACTGGTTCCAGCTGGATTCGGATATGAAGCCTACTGCTGTGGCAGGCTGCCCGCCGGATGCATTTTCAGAAGACGGTCAGCTCTGGGGCAATCCCCTCTATCGTTGGGATGATATGAAGAAGGACGGCTACAGCTGGTGGCTGAACAGATTGGCAGCGGCAGGGAAGTGGTATGATGTGATCCGGCTGGATCACTTCCGCGGCTTTGAGGCCTACTGGTCTGTCCCTTACGGCGATACCACCGCCAAAAACGGAAAGTGGATCAAAGGCCCTGATATGGACTTTATCGATACGGTGAAGCGTGCGTTGCCGCAGCTGAAGATGATCGCGGAGGATTTGGGCTTCCTGACGCAGGAGGTGCTTGATCTGCGTGATGGCAGCGGCTTTCCGGGTATGAAGGTACTCGGCTTTGCCTTTGACTCCCGGGAGCCTTCTGATTATCTTCCTCATGCGTATCCTGTCAATTCCGTGTGCTATACCGGCACCCATGACAATATGACCACCCGCCAGTGGTTTGAAACGGCATCTGCCGATGCCGTCGCCTATGCCAAGGAATACATGGCTCTCAATGAGCAGGAGGGTCTTGTATGGGGCGTGATCCGTACCGCAATGTCCAGCGTTTCAGAGCTTTGCATTATTCCAATGCAGGATCTTTTGAATCTGGGCGCGGAGGCACGGATGAATTTTCCCGGCACCATGACAGATGCCAACTGGACGTGGCGCGCATACAATGGCTATACAGAGAATGATTTGTCTAAAAAACTATTCCACCTGACCGCGTTGTACGGTCGTCTTGGTGAGCAATATCCCTAAAAGAAATGGAGAACAAGCAATGAACGAAACCTGTCTGAACATCTTGAAGTGGACGGAAGCACAGCTGAAATATACCCATGACGTGTCCCTTGCGGAAGCAACTCCCCAGGAGCTGCATGAAGCGCTGGCGCAGGTGGTGATGATGACCATCTCGGAGAACTGGAATCATTCCAAGCGTACCCGTATGCCCCAGCGTAAGGCTTACTATTTCTCTGCAGAGTACCTGATCGGTCGTCTGGTGTACAGCAACCTGTACAATCTGGGTATTCTGGATGAGATGAAGAAGCTCTTCGCGGAGCGCGGCGTGGATCTTTCCTGCTTGGAGGAGATCGAGGACGCGGCACTTGGTAACGGCGGTCTTGGTCGTCTGGCAGCCTGCTTCCTTGACAGCGCCGCCAGCTGCAATATCCCGCTGTCCGGCTACGGTCTGCGTTACCGCTTCGGACTTTTCAAGCAGAGCTTTGATGAAAACGGCTCTCAGTGCGAGGCTGCGGACGACTGGACAAAGTTCGGCGATCCTTGGGCATACCGCCGTTATAACCATACTGTAAAGGTCACCTTTGCTGACCATACAGTCCTTGCTGTGCCCTATGACGTTCCCGTCATCGGTTATGGCACAAAGAACATCAACACCCTGCGTCTGTGGCAGTGTGAGGCGGAGGAAGAGCTTGACTTCAACGCCTTCAACGATCAGGATTACCTGCGCGCGTTGGCACAGAAGAACAAGGCTGAGGACATCACCCGCGTTCTGTATCCCAACGATTCCACTTGGGAAGGCAAGCGCCTGCGTATCAAGCAGCAGTATTTCCTCTGCTCTGCATCTCTGCAGGATCTGATGCGCGTTTATAAGCTCACCCACGGCGAGGACTACAGCCGCTTTGCGGATTTCTTTGCGGTGCAGCTCAATG
>JAZNNV010000093.1:0-2995 GCA_045580465.1 Faecousia sp. | reverse complement strand
TTTGTTCTAGCAAATTTTACTCAAGAATTTTCGTTGGCTGTTGTTTCTATTCGTACACGAATATTTCTTAAACAATCCATTTATTAATTGTCCAAGGTGTTTATAGTTCGTCTCACATTATTCAATTTACAAGGTACAGTCGCTCGCCGCAGCGAACTTTTATATGATAACACAGCAATTCCAATTTGTCAAGCACTTATTTTGCTTTTTTTGAAATTTTCTGCAGTATCTTTGCAGACCTATGTTTTCCAAGCAGGTATGCTCGAATATATTACCATTCCGGCTCCAAATTGTCAAGTATTTCTTCGACTTTTTTGCCTTATTTTTGCAGTAAATTTGTGCAGATCCCTCCCAGCGCTTCTGCTGCATCGTAGCTGGTTTCTTCAATATTCGCCAGATCCCCGACGCTGATCATTCCGCACAGTTTCCCCTGCTCCACGACCGGCAGTCGCCGCACCTGTTCTCGTCCCATCAGGTGCGCTGCAACACCCGTATCCATCTCCGGCGATGCGCATACAACATGCCCGGTCATTATATCTTTCACGCGTGTCTTTTCGGGAAGACGCCCTGACGCGACACAACGGATCACCACATCCCGATCTGTGATCATTCCCACAAGCTTGCCCTGATCGTCGCACACCGGGAGAACGCCTATATTGTAATGTGTCAGCATACGCGCTGCCACATCCACCGTTTCTTCCGTGTGAATACAGACCACAGAGCGTGACATGATCTCTTTGAGCTTCATCTGATCATCTCCTTTGGAGGGAGTATAGACACGGCATTTTGAAAATATACGCATATGCGGATATTGATTTTACTTCATTTCTGTGATATGCTTGCTTCAATTCACAAAGGAGTGAAAACCCTATGAGCTGCATTGAAAAAGCGCGCAACATTTTGGACAGCACCGAGTGCACCTGCGTCTTCTGTAATGATCAAGACATTTTGACCGATACCCGTCGCGGTGTCAAACCCCTGCTGGATCTTTTGGAAAACAAAAAGGATATGACAACCTATGACGCAGCTGACAAGGTGGTCGGTAAGGCTGCAGCATATCTGTATTGTCTGCTTAAGATCAGGTCACTTTACGCTGCTGTTATCAGCCGATCTGCGCTTGCTGTATTAGAACAGCATCGGATTCCCGTGTCCTACGGAACACTTGTCCCTGCGATACGCAACCGCGCAAACGACGGTCCGTGTCCTATGGAGCATGCTGTTTGGGAGATCGACGATCCCGAAGAAGCGCTGCAGGCAATCTACAAAACGCTGGAAGCGCTGAAGCCATAGATTCACTTGTAAATCCGTAGATTTTGTGGTAAAATATTGAAAAATTCGTCAGAGATATGACTGGAGAAATGTTATGTCAACTTTAGTTCAAGAAATCAGCCGCCGCCGGACCTTTGCGATCATCTCCCACCCCGACGCCGGTAAAACCACTTTAACCGAAAAATTCCTGCTCTACGGCGGTGCAATCGCGCAGGCAGGCGTTGTTAAGGGCAAGAAGAATTCCCGCTCTGCCACCTCCGACTGGATGGAGATCGAAAAGCAGCGCGGCATTTCTGTTACCTCTTCCGTTATGCAGTTTCAGTATGACGGCTTCTGCATCAACATCCTTGACACCCCCGGTCACCAGGACTTCTCCGAGGACACCTACCGTACCCTGATGGCGGCGGATGCCGCTGTCATGGTCATTGACGGCGCGAAGGGTGTCGAGCCACAGACCCGCAAGCTCTTCAAAGTCTGCGCCATGCGTCACATTCCGATCTTCACCTTCATCAACAAGATGGACCGGGAAACCAGAGATCCCTTCGAGCTGCTGGATGAGGTCGAGCGGGAGCTGGGAATCGAGACCTACGCCATGAACTGGCCCATCGGCTGTGGCAAGGACTTTATGGGTGTCTACGACCGGGAAAAGAGCCAGCTTCTCTTCTTCTCCGGCACATCCGGCAAAAACCGCGCCGAGCGCGAGGCCGTCGATCTTTACGATCCCCGCGTTGCCGAGCTTCTCGACAGCGAAGCAAAGCACAGTCAGCTGATCGATGACGTGGAGCTGCTCTCTGCCGGACGTGAAATGGATCGGGATGCTGTGCAGTGCGGTCAGCTCTCCCCCGTTTTCTTCGGTTCTGCGCTGACCAACTTCGGCATTGAGCCGTTTCTGGAAGCCTTCCTGAAGCTGACACCACCTCCCCTGCCCCGTGTATCCGATGCAGGTCCGATCGACACCTTCAGCCCGGACTTCTCCGCCTTTGTTTTCAAGATTCAGGCGAACATGAACAAGGCGCACCGCGACCGTCTTGCCTTTATCCGCATCTGCTCCGGCAAGTTCCAGCGTGACAGCGAATACTATCACGTGCAGGGCGGACGCAAGATGCGTCTTTCCCAGCCCCAGCAGCTGATGGCAGCGGAACGCGAGATCGTGGACGAGGCCTATGCAGGTGACGTGATCGGCGTTTTCGATCCCGGCATCTTCGCCATTGGCGACACCATCACCATGCCCGGCAAAAAATTCAGCTTCGCCGGCATGCCCACCTTCGCCCCGGAACACTTCTGCCGCGTTTCCGCAAAGGATTCCATGAAGCGCAAGCAGTTCGTCAAGGGTACGGAGCAGATCGCGCAGGAAGGTGCGATCCAGATCTTCAAGGTGCCCAATTCCGGTATGGAAGAGGTCATTGTGGGTGTCGTCGGCGTCCTGCAGCTGGAGGTTTTCCAGTACCGCATGAAGAATGAGTACGGCGTAGAGCTGCGTATGGAGAGTCTTCCTTACGAAGAAATTCGTCTGATCGATCACGCTCCCTGCGATCTGTCCGACTTGAATCTTGGCAGCGATGCAGAGCTTCTGGAGGACTACCGTGGAAGATCTCTACTGGTCTTCAGCAGCTACTGGGCAATCGACTTTACCTGCAAGAAGAACCCCGGTCTGACCTTGAAGGAAATTGTTGTTGAAGAAGGCTGATCTTAATAACAAAACAAGCCCGCTGCCATTGGCAGCGGG